>JAPKGD010000423.1 GCA_026648125.1 Bdellovibrionales bacterium
CTGAAGCCGTGGCGATATCTTTACCTGGCGAACAGAATACTCGGACGTGCTCATTCCTCGTTGATGCCAATCAGCTGAAAGCTGCGATGCGCCCCCGTATTCGAACGGCAACTCCTAATGATCAGAATCAGGCTGGGAGCAAAAAGGATGAGATCAAGAGACCGACACTCGAAGACATCGCTCTTGATCCAAAATTTAGCGAATAGGCTCCGCGTTGATATAGCTTAAATAGTGATTAAACTCAGCGATCGACTCGGCAATATCATTAACGGCTCGATGTGAATTGCGCTTTTCGTAGGTGATGCCGTAGCGGTTGGCGAATATCATTTTATAAGAAGTCACGTCGAGCATGCGGTAGTGAAGCCTCGAGGCAAATCTGGTAAAATAGCGATTAATAAAAGCTCGATCCTGAGCAATGGAGTTTCCAGCGATCACGGCGCGCTCATTTTGAAAATGAGTGTCAACGATATCTAAGAGATCGTTTTCGACCAAATCAGGAGCCTTTCCTGATGGCACCAGGGCCAGCAGTCCCGACTCCCCATGGTGCTGCTGATTCCAATCATCCATGCGATCAAGATACTCCTGGGGTTGTTTGACAACGGAATGGTAACGATAGAGCTCCTGAAGACTCAAATCAGTGACCACTGCGGCCACCTCCAAAATCACCTCGCGCTCAACATCGAGGCCAGTCATCTCCATATCCACCCAAAGTAGCTTATCCATGCTTAAGGAATCCCTTCTGTTATTCGAGGAAAACAATCAACACTCCCTCATTTTTTGCTCCGCTATCGAGCTTTTCAAACTGCCAAGGGTAGTGCGCTTTCTTAAGATAATCTAACGCCACTTCCCGAACCTTTCCTGTACCCTTTCCCGGCATGATGCGGACTCTTGAAGTGCCACGGTCGCTCTCTCGACGCAAAAACTCATCGAGAAGGTCAAAGACCTCCGCAGTCGTGCGTCCATGCAGATCAAGTGTGGGTAGGCGTGACGTTGTCTTTTTGGCCATATTTCCAAGGGATTCTAGGGAATTCGCGGGCAGTTAGGCACCAATAGCGCGCCGCACAAATCACATTGTCTTGAGGAGGTTCTCAAGGGATATTGTGTGGTCATTTTTGAAAGAGGTCATGGATGGAGTCAAATCGCCGATGGGCATTGGTGTGTGGGGCATCCCAAGGCATTGGGAGAGCCGTCGCTCAGTCGCTATCTGAGCAAAACTGGAATGTGGCTCTTCTTGCCAGAAATGAATCGGAACTTAATAGGCTCGCGCAAACGTTAAAGACAGAAACCTACATCTGGGTTCAAGACCTGAACGATCACACGGGCTTAAGAGAAGGTGCTCAACGACTTCTTAAAAAAGTGGGGGCGGTCTCAGCTTTGATCAACAACAGCGCGGGGCCTAAGGGCGGCCCTCTTCTCTTGGCAGAGGCGAGTGAACTTGAAAATGCACTTCGTACTCATGTGATGGCTGCGCACATTCTCACTCAAGCGATGGCTGTGGGTATGAAGGAGCAAAAGTTTGGTCGCATCATCAATGTGATCTCGACCTCTGTTAAAGCACCCATCCCCAATCTCGGCGTGAGCAATACCATTCGCGGGGCCATGGCCAATTGGGCTAAAACAATGTCATTGGAGCTAGGGCCCTTTGGGATCACCGTCAACAATGTGCTTCCGGGTTATACAAAAACCGATCGGCTTATGGCGTTGAAGTCTGCATCAGCAGAACGCGACGGAGTTTCGCCTCAAACCATTGAGCAAAACTGGCTTAAGACAATTCCTGGTGGGCGCTTTGCCGAACCACGGGAGATTGCTGAAGCCGTGGCCTTTTTGGCTTCAGAAAAGGCGAGCTACATCAGTGGCATCAATCTTCCCGTAGACGGAGGGAGAACGGCGAGCTTATGAAATTTGATATCTTCTTTGCCATCTGCCAAACCGAGGTGGATGGCTACATGCCGAGCGAAAAAGTGATGTGGGAGCAATTCTTCTCACAAGTGGATCTCGCCGACAAACTGGGCTTTGGCGTGGCTTGGGTGGCCGAAACCCATTTGTCGTGTGAAATCCAAAAAGAGCTTCCGACGGCAGTGATTCCACATTTCAAGGGAGAGATTGGACTCAATACTGATATCTTACAGCTCGCCCCGAGAATTTTTGCGCGAACCCAGCGAATTGAAGTGGGCTCGGCCATTCGAAATATTCTATGTAATGGTGGTCCCGTGGCTCATGCCGAAGCGGTGAGAACATTTTTAGCGATGCACGGACTTGATCAAAACGAAAAACGTCGTCTCCATTTAGGCTTTGCGGCGGGACGATTTGAATTTTCCAATCGCCCTTATGGGATCGTTCCACGAAATGAACTGGAAAAAATGGCTTGGCCGGTGATCAAAGGAAAGACCTTTCTTCAGGCTACAGAAATTTTTCTTCGCTTAATTCGAGGGGATTTGCTTTCCAGCCAAGATGTGTCTCCCATGACCCTTAAGAGATCGGATTTTCGCTCAGAGGATGATTGGAAACGAATTTCTGCTCTCGCAGATGGTAAGAATACGGCCGGTGTCTTCATATCTTTTCCAAGCAGGTGGATCGCGACTGATCCAGCTTCTTTATCATGAATGACTTCGACATGCGTGTCGCCAGCGTCACGCAGTTCATGGATCGGCCCACCATGAGG
>JAPKGD010000424.1 GCA_026648125.1 Bdellovibrionales bacterium
CCTTGAGCGTGCGGATCCCCGCGACGCCCTCCTGGATCCGCGCGGTCAGCGCCGCGTTGGCCGCCCGGGCGGCCCGGAAGTCGCGGCGCATCGGCGCCGAGAAGGCGACGCCCGCGGCGATCGTGGGGACCCAGCCGGCCAGCAGGAGCAGCGAGAGCCGGGGGTCCACGAGGCCCACCAGCCCGATTGCTCAGAAGTTGAAATGGCCTGTTTCATATTTAAATGAAGTCATATCGGGAAAGAAGAAGCTAACGTTAAACCGAGCCTTGCAACTGGGTTTATTTTTAAAATTGGACACTGTTGATATTGAACGACTAATTTTTTTAACCCTTAAAGACAGTGATGAAGAGAATATTAAAGATTATTTTTCTAAGAAAGTGAGTCGAGAGGGAAAAACAGAGGGATATTTTAATATTTCAAAAGCCAAGCAGAGTGCTGAGGCAGACATGCTCCTAGTGGGTGAGGAAATTTTTGGCGACATTTCTTTGCTGGCCATTGCCGATGTTGTTGCAATGTCGCGGGGTAAGATCACCTTACCCGAAATCGAAAAGATGCTTTATTCATTTCCTGAGCTAAGAAACCCCGATGTTTTAAATGGAAAGATTGAGCTTTTAGAATCGAGAGGCATTGTTAAGAGGCGATTTGAGGGGGCTGAAGTCGTTGGATTTGAGTATACAAATAAAAGGCTGGCTTTTTCGATTGATAGAAATACGGCGCGGCACATGGCTCAGTATGCGGACAACTATGCGCGAATTATACGTGGGGATCGGGCTCGTGGATGGATTACCTCGGGCTTTGTGATTCTCTCAAGGGATCGTTTGGGCGAGGCAAAAAAGAGGATTTTGGCCTTCAGAAACTGGTTATTAGGACTCGAGAATGAGGTGATAAGTAGTCCACAATACGACCCCAAGAATGTCGCAGTTTTTCAGATGGACGTTAATCTTCTGAGTATTTTGGATATGAATTACCTTGGTATCCAAAACCTGGATCGATGGATAGAAAACGAACCTATTCGGGCAGAGCTCCGGCCTATGGAGCTCAGTGCACAACCTTAAGTTTTAGATCTTTTTTCAAATAGAGTCTGGTGACCACGGCAGGGATTGAACCTGCGACCTGCAGTTTAGGAAACTGCTGCTCTATCCAACTGAGCTACGTGGTCTAACCAAGTAAAATTAATAGGTTAGAGAGCTTGGGATGGCAAGGGGTTCATAGCGGATTGCACAATGAGGAGGTTGGATAAAGTTTCGATGTTTCAGAATGAGATCGGCTTAAAATCGAGCTGGAAATACCGATAAGAGGAAATGATGAAAAAAGTGAAATTGCCTTTCTTGGTATTTGCGGCGTTATTTACCCACTTTGCATTGGCTGGAAGCGCCAAGGCTGGTGCGGTTAAGGTTCAATCAACCAATCGGGCGACGACACCGGCGAGCCAGCCTCCGGCCTCTCCCACTCAGGTCCAGCAGAGTCACCGGCAAGTTAAGCCCGTCGTCAACAACCCCGCTCAAAAGAACTATCCAACCAAGGGATACAACGACCCTGTGGTTCAAGAGGCTATGGTTAAAACCCAAGGTTTAATGCAAGATCCGAAGCAGCGTAGCGAAGCCATTGCTCGAGATCCCAAGGCCAAACAGGCCGATGATATGATTCAAAGGCTCAGTGGTGGGGATGCCGCTGCAACGAATGATATTTATGCACTGGCGTCGCAGATTTTTGCCAACTTGGTGCAACAAGCAAATGGAGACCCCAAGAAAATGGAAGAATTGATTGAGCAGTTTAAGCGAGATCCCGCTTCGTTTGCTGCAACTTGGACTCCAGAACAAAAGGCTCAGCTAAAAGCGATCGCGGGGCAACTCGAGAACGTAAAACCTCAGGCGCCCAAATAAGCGCCTAAGTCAAAGTGTGAAATCTTAAAGAGTCTTCACTTCATTAAGGAATTTAATCAGATTTAATCGAGTTCCACCCCGAGTGAAGGTGGAAAGAGCTGGAACAACGTCGCCTGATTTTGGTGAAATTAGAGCTGTGACGAGCTTTTCTGGAGTTGCTCGATCTCCAAGAAGTGACCGTGCAAGCGCCACTGCGGCTGTTACTTGTGCCGCCGCAAAGCCAGTTCCCGAGACTTCACCCGTCTTGTTAAAGGGCTTTAACGTTAGGAGCTTCTCGCCTGGGGCTGCAATCGTCACGTCCGTCATGCCAAAGTTGGACATAAGGGTTCGATTGTCGTCCTTCGTTGTGGCTGTAACCAAAATCACATTCTCGTAGCCCTTCAATAATTTTTCCAGCGCATCGTTGCCATAGTCTGACATCGAGTCTCCCGCTCCGAGGACCACAGGGATTCGCAGCGCTTGAATTTCATCCAAGTATCGTTTGATGAGATCCACTTCGACTCCAGCAACTTGTGGGTTTCCTTCATGTCCACCGAGGCGAAATTGGGCATTTTGAATGAACAGAACATGTGGCTTCAATTTGACGGCCACTTCAAGTGCCGCGGCTAAGTTGGCAATTGAGCCTTGACCGTTGTCATCTATATAGACTTGAGATGGTGAAGGTAAGAGCCGATAGGCAAAATAATAAGCGCGTGGAGAGGGCGCGGGAGAGCCACCCGGTCATTGGTATCATTATGACCTCGGCTATGAGATAAGCGGTCTGGATCCAAG
>JAPKGD010000425.1 GCA_026648125.1 Bdellovibrionales bacterium
GTGGCGACTTTTGATGCAAATGGAAGCTCAATTGTGGTCCCGCTCTCATTCGATGGATCCAAGACTCTCGATTTTGGCAGCCACACCGTAGCCAATTTTCAGGTAAAAAATTCGGCAAATGGAGCAAGTCGGACTCTCATTGGAACGATGGTCGCCACCGGTTCGGTGAGTATCGCAAGCTCTGATTCGACATTCAATTCGATCCTCTCTGGCGGGACCATTGAGGCCAAGGGAGATCTTTATTTTGTCAATAAGGGAAATACAGGATCAACCAAGTTCCGCCTCACGGGCTCAGGAAATCAAACAATCTACGGAGAAGCTAATGCCAAGATAGGTGACATTGAAATTGCGTCAACAGGCGGAGTAGTTCAGTTTGCAAATCATCTTTACGTAGCAAAGAGCTTTATCTACGCGTCGGGCAGTGTTGACCCTTCAGGGGGATTGGTTGAATTTTATCTCTCAGGTGGCGCAGGGGCTTTGACGTTGTCGCCCGGACCTATTGTCTTTAATGACGTTATTATTAGTGGCGGGAATAATCCATCAAGTCGAACTCTGTTCGGAGACCTTTCGATTGCCGGTGGGCTCACCTTTGGGTCTCAGTCTTCGAATACCTCATTTTCTGGAATTATTTCGGGTGGTCGTATAGTCGCTCAGGGTAATGTATCCTTTGTCGACTACGGCGCCCATATCAATACTCCAATTTTAATCGCCGGAACAGGAAGTCAGACGATCACGGGCGTCAGTTCGGCTTATGTTCCTCCTCTCGAAGTGGCGTCGAATGGTGGGGTTGTTAAATTTTCCAATCATCTGAGGTTGCCTAAGAGTTTTGTCTACACATCGGGGGCGGTAGATACGTCTGGAAGTCTTTTTGAGTTTGGATTTTTGGGATCGGGTGCACAGTCGTTAGTGCCGGGATCAATGACATTTGACAATGTTTCCTTTGTGGACGCGACAAATGCAGGAGTGAGTCGTACCCTTTATGGAGCCATGACGGTATCCGGCACGCTGACTGTGGCGAGCACGACGACGAGTGCTTCGTTCCAAGATATTCTTAATGGCGGTACTGTCGTTGCTCAAGGGGATGTGGATTTTAATACCTACGGCTGGCGGGGAACGACACTGCTTAAGATTGCGGGTTCAAATCCACAGGTGTTCTCAGGTACATCTTCTGCAAACATTGGCAACGTCGAAATTGATACAACCTCTAGCGTGACATTCCAAAACCACCTCGTATTTCAAAAGAGTTTTGTTCATAAAGCGGGAGCAGTTAATGCATTGGCCGCCATATCTGAATTTACGATGAGTTCGACAACGGGCACTTCATCTATTGTTCCTGGATCTGTTGAATTCGGCGAAACATGGGTGACCGGTGGAGGAAATACCGGAATTAGTCGAACGCTATTAGGCACGATGACTGTTTCTGGTGGGCTAACGATTGGCGCCACATCAAATTCATTCCCAACGATCCTCACGTTGGGAGAAATCCAGGCTAAAGGAAATATTTCCTTCATCGAATATGGCGGATATGGAGATGTAACTCTCACCTATAACGGAACGGGAGATCAAACTATTTCTGCCACTAATGGAGTCCTCCATCTCTTTAACTCAAAATGGGCTGTGAATAAGCCTTCTGGTAAGGTCATCCAGGCTTCTGGAATTGGTCTCGACTTCGCATCCCAAGATCTGCAGATCGCCACAGGTTACTGGGATATGGCGGGTTATGCCCTCACTGTATCAAACGGCAGTGGCACGGATAACGTTTTAACCATTGATCCTGGCGGCTCACTCTACACAAATTGTGGGTCGCTCACCTATGAATCTTTGGTTAATAACGGCGTTTTGGTGAATGGTTCAAATGTTCTTCTCTCTGTGGGTGATGCGAGCGTCACTGAGGGGACGGATTCTTTTGCCAATTTATCGGTGACTTTGTCAGGACCCTCTTGCGCCAACACCGTATTTAATTATCAGGCTCAAGATGATTCAGCGACCCAAGGTTCCGATTATACAGCGACTTCAGGCTGGGCAACGATAGCCAGCGGAGGACAGTCGTTCACCATCAGTGTGCCTATTTTGAATGATGGTACATCTGAAAGTGCCGAAACGTTTAATTTGTCCTTGTCGTCGATTACAGGCAGTGGAGTGTTGGATCCGATAGGAGTTGTCTCCATTGCTGACGATGACGTCTCCGCTTTTGCCCTAACACCTGCATCCATCACATTATCGTCAGGAGCCACCTACCGGTTTACACCAACGGGAGGATCTGGGCCTTATACCTATGCGGTCATTGCGGGCGATGGATCGATTTCCTCAGGAGGGGTCTACTCGGCCTCGGTGCTGGGTGGCTATACGGCGACATTGAGAGTTACGGATACATCGAATTCTCAGACTGCTGACTCGACGGTCGTGGTTGATCCGATTCCTGTTGTCGCAAACTACTGCGTGCCTGACCAATATGCCACAGTTTATTCTCCGATTGGAGTTATGTACGATTCGGGAGGAGTAAGTGGTGACTACTCAAACAGCGAGTACTGTGAATTTGAAGTGACCTGGGGTGCCGGCATAAATGTGACTGTCACCGTGACCTCAATGAATTTACCCGATGGTGTAGACGAATTCTATGTTGACGATTTTGATACACAATGG
>JAPKGD010000426.1 GCA_026648125.1 Bdellovibrionales bacterium
CACCTGGGCAATCAGAGCTATTTCTTTTGAATAATCTTTTTGTAATCAGGAGCGCGCATCAAGTTAGCGAGTTCCTTCTCAGAATCCATTTCGATGCGAATCATCCAGCCGTCATTCATCGGATCATCATTGAGAGTTCCGGGATTATCGACAATGGCGGTATTGATTTCAATCACGGTGCCAGAAACAGGAGCGACGAGATCGCTGACCGCCTTCACGCTTTCAACCACACCAAAGGGTTCGCCTTGAGTGACTTTCTGTCCTTCTTCAGGGAGCTCGACGTAGACGACTTCACCGAGTGAATCCTGTGCATATTCAGTGATTCCAACTGTGACAACGTTCTCATCCACCTGAGCCCATTCGTGGTCTTTGGTGTAATAGTTCTCTTCAGGGACATTAAATGTGCTCATCTCTAGCTCCTCTTTACTTCTACAAAAGGCGTTTTTACCACACGCGCTTGGACTTTTCGTCCTCGAATATCAACGTTAAACACCGTGCCGATCTCACTGTGCACCAAGTCGACATAGGCTATGCCGATATTGTCGTTGAGGGACGGTGACACGGTGCCACTGGTTACCTTGCCAATTTCTTGATTGTCAAAAGAAAACAAGGAGTAACCAGCTCTGGGAATCCCTCGCTCAGTCATCACAAAGCCCACCAGTTTGCGCTTCAAGCCCTTGGCCTTTTGCTCCAACATGGCACCTTTGCCAATGAAGTCCTTTGCATCTGGCTTAACCACCCAGCCAAGGCCAGCCGCGTAGGGATTCGACTCGTCGTCAATTTCATGGCCGTAGAGGGAATACTTCATTTCCGTGCGTAAAGTGTCCCGGGCACCTAGTCCCACGGGCATCACGTTCAGATCTGCGCCTTTTGCCATTAACGAATTCCATAGAGCCTCAGTCTGTTCTGCAGGAACAAAAACTTCGGCACCGTCTTCACCGGTGTATCCAGTCCGGGCGAAGAGACACTTGGCGCCTTGAAATTCAACCCACTGACAATGAAAGGGTTTTATCCCTCTCACTTCGGCAGAAAAAACTCGCTCAAGCAAAGCCATGGCTTTGGGTCCCTGAACTGCAATTTGCCCCCAATTTTTACTCTCATTGGTAATCTCAGCACCTCGATTGTGCTTTACCATCCACGCAAAATCCTTATCCGTATTCGAGGCATTGACACATACCAGGTAATCTTCACCAGGCTTTAAGCAATACACGATGATGTCGTCGACGAGGCCCCCATTTTCATTGGGAAGAAGACTATAGTGGGCTTGTCCTTGAGCCAGCTTAGAAACATCATTGGTCGTAAGCCACTGCAGAGTCTCAAGACTCTTAGGTCCTCGGACTCGAATTTCCCCCATATGGGAAACATCAAATAAGCCCACATTCTCACGAGTATTGACATGCTCCTTACGGAGTCCGACATACTCCACCGGCATGTACCAACCGGCAAAATCGACCATCTTAGCCCCGAGGCGAATATGTTCGGAGCAAAGCGGAGTTTGTTGTGGAGTCGACATGAAAGCCCCCATGGATTAAGGCCCACACTGTTGCCTGTGAGCCCACCTCAGTCAACGGGCACCCCTACTAAGAGCCAATTCTGTTTAACGCTAAGCGCCAGAGTTGATGCGCTCGTTTTTTCAGCTCGAAATTTTGGGATATCATGGAGGTCCGAGCGGTTTTACCGTTGGAATTCTTTTGTAAAGGGCATCTATGAAAAGCGTCTTGGTCGTTGTTTGCTTGTTTTTATTTGGCTTCCAAAACTTTGCCCATTCTGCCGAACGAGAACTTCGTCAAAGATCTACGCCAATTTCTCTGGGTATATTTCCCCCCGTTCAATTTCCCCCTAAAGAATTTCACGTCAAAGGGATTCGCCTTTCCGCTCTGATGGGCTCAAGTCGTAAAGTTTCAGGCATTGACTTGGGCCTTATCGGGAATTCAACCGAACAGGATTTTCATGGCCTCGCTTTAGCGGGCGTATTCAATTGGAATAAGGACGATGTTGAAATCTACGGCGCTCAGCTTGCTGGTCTGGTGAATTATAACGAAGGGGTAGGAAAGGTTTTCGGCATTCAAGCTTCGCTCATCGGAAACTTTAGCTCGTTTACTGATGTTTACGGCGTTCAGCTCAGCCTCATTAACAAAGCTCGAAATGTTTATGGCCTACAAATTGGCTTGGTCAATTTTGCCTCCAGCCTACACGGTATTCAGATCGGTCTAGCCAATTTTAATGAGTCTGGGATGTTCGGAGTGTCTCCCCTGATTAACTTTGGATGGTAGGTCCTCGGAGACCCATTTTGCGCCTCATTTAGTAAAAATTACATTAAATTATCTAGTGCTTTCAAATAGATAGGCCTTCCCTCCCCTTTAATTTGGCCCCGGCCTTGCTTTACATCAACCTGGGACTTTTGGCCCTTTGGGCCTTGAGGGAGTACCGAGTGTATTTGAAACGACTAAAATTAGCCTTATTGCTGAGTTTTCTCACTGGACTCAGCACGGCCTGTGCTCCACCGACGAGCCTAGAATCAAAGGGTTCCCCTGGGCTTACGGGGTTCAGCTCCGATAGCGGTTCTCCCTTTACTGTAGGCGGAGAGGTTCGATTGATTGAACTTCAGGAGCAAAAGAAAGCTGGAAAGCTCCCCGAAACT
>JAPKGD010000427.1 GCA_026648125.1 Bdellovibrionales bacterium
ACAAGGCTCGCACAGAAGAGGCCGCCAAAATCGCGAGTGAGCTGGGCGCCGTTGCGAAGGTGTCAAAACGATCGGGAGATTTGGCCGAGGATCTCAAAGAACTAAATAAGAAGCTTGAATCTCAGCTCAGCACCGAAGAGCGAGCAGAGCTGTCTTCCTATGATGAAATTATCAAAGATTATTCTGGGGATGAACTCAAATACCAGGTACGTGACCGAGAAGTTCGGCAACCCCTGACGCGAAAGAGCCTTTGTGGCTTGGATATTCCTCGTGTGGCAATTCCGCGATTGAGCGACTGGGGCGATCGCTTGCGCTTTGTTCGACTTGAAAATGTGCCAGGTCGGTTCCCATTTACAGCGGGAGTTTTTCCTCTAAAGAGAACTGAGGAGGATCCGACTCGGCAGTTTGCCGGCGAAGGTGGCCCTGAAAGAACCAATCGACGCTTTCATTTTCTTTCTAAGGGCGATCCGGCAAAGCGCCTCTCCACGGCCTTCGATAGTGTAACACTCTATGGGCAAGATCCTGATGCACGGCCTGATATCTTTGGCAAAGTGGGTGAGAGCGGAGTGAGCATTGCCACCCTCGAGGACATGAAGAAACTTTATTCAGGATTTGATCTCTGCGACCCGGCTACCAGTGTGAGTATGACAATCAATGGCCCAGCCCCGATGATTTTGGCCTTCTTTATGAATACGGCCATTGATCAACAGGTCGAAAAGCGAGAGGCAGAACTCGGACGAACGCTCACAGAGCAAGAACGAGCCGAGTTGTCTCGAAAGGTTCTTTCGACAGTGCGAGGGACCGTTCAGGCAGACATCTTAAAAGAGGATCAGGGACAAAATACCTGCATCTTTTCCATCGACTTTGCCTTGAAGATGATGGGCGATATTCAGGAATATTTTATTCAGAACAATGTCAGAAACTTTTATTCCGTTAGCATTTCTGGTTACCATATCGCGGAAGCGGGTGCGAACCCGATTACGCAGCTGGCTTTGACGCTTTCAAATGCATTTACTTATGTCGAATACTATCGAGCCCGAGGGCTTGCGATAGATGAATTTGCTCCCAATTTGTCCTTCTTCTTTTCAAACGGGCTGGATCCCGAATACACCGTCATAGGGCGAGTGGCGCGCCGAATTTGGGCGATTGCGATGCGAGATCAATACAAGGCCAATGAACGTTCGCAGAAGCTCAAGTATCATATTCAAACGAGTGGGCGCTCGCTTCATGCGCAGGAGATCGCTTTTAATGACATTCGAACAACCCTTCAGGCATTAATTGCCATTTCGGATCACTGTAACAGTCTTCATACAAACGCTTATGACGAAGCCATAACCACTCCTACAGAGGAGTCGGTTCGTCGAGCTAAAGCCATTCAACTCATTATCAACAAAGAATTTGGGCTCTCAAAAAATGAGAATCCTCTGCAAGGATCCTATTTTGTTGAGTGGCTCACCGATCAAGTTGAAGAGGCTGTTTTAGAGGAATTCTTAAAGCTGAGTGAGCGGGGTGGCGTCTTGGGTGCGATGGAAACTCAGTATCAGCGAAGTCGAATTCAAGAGGAGTCGCTTTATTATGAAATGCTAAAGCACGATGGCAAGTTGCCTATCGTGGGGGTCAATACGTTTGTGGATCCTTCAACTTTGCAGGAAGACTATGTTCCGCCAAAAATTGAGCTGGCCCGGGCCTCAAATCAGGAGAAGCTGGGGCAGCTCAATAGCACACAAGACTTTGTCAAGAGTCACTCAACGGAGGCTTTAAAGGCCCTCGAAGACTTAAAAGGTGCAGCTTTACAGGGAAAGAATATATTTGTAGAACTCATGCGTGCATCACGCGTATGTTCGTTATTTCAGATGACTCAGGCTCTCTTTGAGGTGGGTGGTCAGTATAGAAGAAATCTCTAAAGGATGGACAGTATGACACGTAAGATCCTCAAAGATCATGAATTTGAGATCACCCTCGAAAAGGAAAATGGGGGGAATGAAGTTCTCAGGTATGAGCTCTTTGATACATCAGTTACGCGTCGGTGGTTAGAGTTGCTGGCGAAGGATTTGGCGAAGGAATCGAGTATTGAAAATCTGGATGTGGCATTTTACAGCTACTCTCCCGCGCGCTCAGAAAGGGCGAAGGCGACTTTAAGACAAACACTTGCTGAGCTAGACCGGATTGATGAACGGATTTTTACTCGGTACGTAGACCGTGATCTTACAGAAGTGGATCTCGTTGAAATCCACTCCTTAAAAGAAGGACTAACCCGCCTTGCTTTGAAGGATGGTTTTACCTTTCCGTCTTATTATTGGCGCTTGATGGCTAAGCTGAATCGAGCCATTCATGAAATTGAATTTAGTGGCAGGATGGCTGGTAATGATGCGAGCGTGGTCGTCGTCCCTGACTATGCCTCAAGAGAACCGCTGACCATGGAAGAGCGAAAGCTGTTTGAGATGGATTTTCTCGGCGGTGGCCTTTATTTGGACTATGGAACTAACGGGGTACCTTTTCTTGACGCGTATGTTGAACGATCGAATGTTCAGCTTCATCGAACATGCCCGTTGAAACTGCGCCCGATGAGTCGTAGCGCATGAGGTCATATTTATTTTTGACCTTTGCCACTTCATACAAATAAATAACCGTTTCAAC
>JAPKGD010000428.1 GCA_026648125.1 Bdellovibrionales bacterium
TTATATGCGACGAGCAAAAACAGCTCGATTTTTTGAAATCAACCGGCAATCGCAAACTGTTGTAAAACTGGCGCCCCGAGTGGTGGCGAACGCTAACTCAAGACGATATGTAGAGAAGGCCATTGACACTTATGAGTTGATTCAAAAGCGCTTTCCAGGCTTTAAGCAGCTTGATTTAGTCGTTTTCAATAATGCCTTCGCCCGTCAAGCCCTAGGGCAAGAAAAAGAGGCTGAGCGATTATATTGGAATCTGATTAAAAACTTTCGAAACTCGCCGCTCGTACCAGACTGCCATCTCGCCATAGGGGAGATCAATTTCGATCGATCAAATTTTAGCTTTGCTCTCGAGCATTTTAATGCGATCAAGCGATATCCCGAGGCTCGTGTCTATCCCTATGGATTATATAAAGCGGCTTGGACACACTACAACCTTCGCGACGCAGAAGCGGCATTAAAGAAGCTTGAAGAAGTGATCGCATACGGACGCTATGTAGCTGAAAAGCGCATTGAGCAAAGACTCGATTTGCGAAAAGAAGCTCTTAATGATCTGACTTTTTTTTACGAGGATGCTCGTCCCGCCAAAGAAGCATTCGCTTACTTTAAAAAGCAAGCGGGCGAACTTGATGTTGCTCCGATCATCTTACGTCTTGCAAAGCTCTATGAGCACCACAGCCGCTACGTTGAGAGACAAGTTGTTCTGTCTGAATTTATTAAAAATTTAAATGACTCACCTCTTGTTGCGGAGATCCATGGCGAGTTAATTTGGAACTATGATTCGATGAAGAAGAAAGATCTTGCCGTAAGCGAGATGGAAAAGCTGCAAAAGCTTTGCGCCACTGGGAGCTCTTGGCTGAAGAAGCAGAAGCCATCGGCAGAGGGAGTAGATCCCCGAGAGTCCTGCCTAGGTATTCTACGAGATACAACGATGAAGCTGGCTGGACGATGGCTAAAAATCTGGAAGAAGAACCCGAAAATTGCTGGGGATTTTGCTGAAGCGGCCGAAAAGGCCTTTGCAATCTATCTTCAGGAGCCGGGCGAGGCTCAACAGGTCAATGAGGCTCGATTTGCCTATGCCGAATTGTTATTTCAAAGAGGTAAATACCGTCAAGCTTCGGATGAGTACGCAAGAGTCAGTGATCAAAGCCAGAGCAAGACTCTAAAGCATGATGCTTCCTATGCGGCTGTGGTCAGTTTAGAAAAAGCGGTAGGGGACAAGTGGAGTGACAAGGACGAAGAAAATTTCCACAGTCTTGCAACTAAGTATGTAGAGATGAACCCCAAGGGAACCTACAGACTCGACCTTGAATTTAAGATGGCCCTCATCGCTTATGAAAAGAGTCGTTATGATGAAGCTGCTCCGACCTTTCTCCGTCTCGGAAAGGATTATGCGAAGACTGAGAAGGGCCAACGTGCTCAGGACCTTTACTTAGACATTCTCAATCTTAAAAAGGATTATAAAGGTCTTAGAAGCTATTCTTTGGCCCTGTCAAAAGTTGAGAGCGATGCAAATCGCAAAATCAAGTTACAGAAAATTCATGAACAGGCCTTTTTCTTACAAATCCAAGCCTTTGAAGAGAGCAAGAATTTTGACGATGCAATTGCAGGATATAAGGAGTTTGTGAACTCGAATCCGAAGTCAGAACTCGCTGAGAAGGCCTGGTGGAATGCGGTCCAGTTGCACTATAAAATCTTGGATTTTTCGGGCGGTGCTCAAGCTGCTGAACAATATTTTGAGAGATTTCCTAAGGCGAGCAATGCTCTTGATGCCTTGTTAAAAGCGGCGCAAAGTTATGAATCCCTTGGACAATTGGAGCCAGCCGCAGACGTCTTGAGCAAGATTGCCAAGGTAGAACCAAAGAATGCCGTAAAGTGGAATACACTCGCCGCGGATTTTTATCTTTTGAGTAACTCAACCGCCAAAGCAAAGCGGTTGTTCGCAGAGCTTAAGAACCAAGGGGATGCGAAGTCGCGGGCAGAAGTTCTCAATAAATTACTAGTTTTAGAAAGACGAGATGGCGGTTCGAACTACCGGGCCATCCTTGAGGCGGTTGCCAATGCAGGTCTAGAGCCTCAGGCGTCTCTTGCCCGAGTCGAGATTGTTGAAGATATTCTGAAAGCTGGAAAGGCCACCGATGCATTTAATGAAGCCAAACGCATTGTAGGAGCCTCAGAGGCTTCTCCCTTGGCTAAGTCGAGGGCGCGGATGGTTCAGGCTAAAGTTTTGGAAGATGAATTCTTACGGCAAAGTGTGAAGGCTCGGGCAGAGAAAGTAGCTACAGTTTTGGCTATAAAGACTGAGAAGCTGGAGAAAGCCCAGCAGGCCTTTCAACAGGCCATTCGTTATGGAGATCCAAATGTAACAGTAGAGTCCATGCGACGCCTCGCGGGCTGCTACACGCACTATGTGGATGCTCTCAAAAAGATGCCACTCCCCAAAGGCTTAACGGCGGACGACGAGACCGCATTTCGCGATGAGATATCTCAATTAGTGATTCCGCTCGAAGAGAAGGCCATTGAACCTGCATCGGTGGGCCCCGGAAGCTGGGCGGAAGCACACAAGGACAGTACGGCCATCGAGATAACGAAACTGACGATTCGCATGAGATGACTCCCGGGTAGTGGCCCCGCGTGCCC
>JAPKGD010000429.1 GCA_026648125.1 Bdellovibrionales bacterium
GATCTTCATAGCGCAGCCATTGAGGAAGATCTGACCTACGTCTGGGCTGCCCCAGATACTTGGATTGGCGTGCCTGTAGATGCACATTTTCTGGCAAGCCCTAAAGAGATTGGCTCATTTAAAATTAATGTCCGACGTCCAATTTTTCCCTTTGATGAAAACATTGCCGAGTCCCAACTCAAAGGCTTCCCAGCGCAATTTTCAAAGGGTACTGAGCTGTCTTCAACCTCAAAGACATTTCTTGATTTTGGCTCGCGATACCTGTTCTCAAATGGCTTGTCGCAAAAGTTATCCCAGACACTTGGGCAGCAAACCTACAGAACCATTTCAGATTGGCTGTTTTTGCTTGCCAACTCTTCTGAATCCGCATTTGGCCCACTCGAGCGTCACACAAAAGCCATGGCTGCTGTTCTCGGCTATGAGTTAGCCGCTGAACTCCTAACAGATATGCAGGTCTTTTGTAAGCAAATGGACGTCTACCTCCCACTGAGCAATGTGAAGACAAGAGTTCCCGGATTCGTCGCCGCTCACTATTGGCTCAACCGTGATGTCCGACGCTTGTCCGCTCTTAAGTTCCCAGAAATTAGGGCTTATCTCGAAGAACTGGTTCGGTGGGAAAACAACGGGCTTAAATACTCGGACATTGCGAAGAATTCCGGGGAATTTCAAAAATTACGTGCGGGATTTATGAAAATTCGTCAGCATTCTGAATTTGCCTTTGATGTTTACGGAGACATCGCAGCAGGAATACAAAAAACCGTAGAAGCTTTCGGACCGTCGGTAGCTTCTAACACTTTGCTTGAGAGCGTTCTTATGGAATTGAAGGTCTTGGCGGATGAACGTCGAGATCTGAATCGAGCCTTCCAGGCTGAAGTGATGGCGTTTAACCTTAAAAACGGTAACGCCATTCAATCGAGTCAAGTTCTCAAAAGAGTCATTCGCTTGGAAAAGCAATCGGATGAACTCGCTCAAAAGCTTTTGTCTGAAGTTCGTCTGGTCTCTTTAAACCCAGAGGACAGTCAGCAAACAGCCACGACTATCATGGCTTCATTGTTAGCACATCAAATAGGCATATTTGACGAGCAGCTCAATACTCCTTTCGCTGAAGCCGTGCGATTAACCTTCGTTAAAAAGACCCAAACAGCCCATTTTGAACAGTCTTTCAAGCAGTGCTTAACTGGAGGCCAGTGATGAAATCACTGATTAGCTATTCACTTTCCTTGGCTCTGATTATCCCTCCTCAGTTTGTTTGGGCCGAGGATCCAATGGATGCGGCCGTGAAGGCCGTGACCGAATCCATGCAGGCCATGAGTGCTAAAGCCTTGGCACAGGTTGAAATTGATTTCAATGCAGCCCTTGCCGACTCTTTTGCCGAATTTTATAACCAGCCCGACATAAAAGAAGTGCGAAGCAAGCTGTTTACAGAGCAAAAAACCATCGCGAGCCAATTCAATGACATTGCTAAACTAGACCCCATATCTATTGCCCGAGTGCAACAGCAAGTCGAAGAGGCCTTTAATCGTTATCGTAGCAATGTAAGACGACGTTACGACGCCTCTTACTTGGCCGCTGATCTTAGAGCAAGAACTCGCGAGAGTCTGCTTTTTGCGCGCCGGGCACTGCTCAATTTTGAGAGAACCTGTGCCTCAGGCAGCGGAGTCGGTGGCCTTGGTGCCGAGGCCTTTGCATACCCGTCGCTCCCCCCACCGAGCTATTCGGTATCGGTCAACTGGAGCTCTGATGGCAATTACAGCGCGAACGCCGAATACAATGGCACTGGCAGTAAAGCTGAACGCGATCGCAACAACGCCATGGGAGCCACTTGGACGGCGGCGAGCATTGCGACGAGTGTTGCAGTTAATGGCGGGACGGGTTCAGTGGTTGCGGCTTGCACCACGGCTGCGCCCTACCTGGGTGCGGCGGCCGTGGTGGTCACACTCGCCTCTCTATACCTCAGTCGCCAAGAACGCATTAAAGCCGAAAATAGAATCGTAGAGGCCCAGGTTTATGCCTTTTCAAAAATGGCCACAGATGCAGATGCGGCGAGATATTATCGGGAGCACTGCTCAGATTTAAAAATCCAGACAAGAAATATCGTGGGCGTGCTTGATCTCGCTTTATCAAATCCCTCGGAGCTCAAAAAGCGTTCAAACTCCGTAGCGCATCTCGATAGAGAAATCGCCGACTACCGTCAGTTGTTGGCTAAACGCCAAAGTATGTTGGCTCAGGTTAAGTCTGGAAAGCTCTCTAAAGAAGAGGTGACTGCCCAGTTTCAAGCGCTTGCTGCTTTGGATAAGGAGATCCAAAAGAAATCGAATTCCGACCAGGTTGCCAATGTGATGTTGAATTTTCTAGTAAATCATCAAGCCGAGCTTGAAATGAACATGGCCGATATCCATTGGCAAGCGATCGATTTGGCACAGCGACGGGCTTTTAATCAGGTGACAAAAATTCTAACTTTGTTGCAGCGTCAGTCTTTTGGCAAATTCGTCCGCCCTGATGGCGAAATTGGGAAGGAGCTTTTAGCACTCGATCGCTTTTTAGAGGCTCGCAAAACGTTTCAGGAAACTCTTGCATTTCAGGTCAAAGCTATCTTTGGTCGCGTTTCACAGCAGGAG
>JAPKGD010000043.1 GCA_026648125.1 Bdellovibrionales bacterium
CTTCTGATGCTCTCTTCACTTTCTCCCGGCAGCCCGAAAATAAATGAGCCATGACTGATAACTTGGTCACCATAATCACGCTTAAGGCGCAAAAGCATGGCCTTGACTCGCTCGGGATCGCTCCCTTTTCCTATCTTTTTGCCAACCGCGTGATTAAAAGTCTCAATGCCCCAAAACAATCCCCTAGCTCCTGCCTTCACCATCAAATCTAGAGTTTCAGGAAAGCGGCAGGCCACATCGACCCGGGCAAATGAGACCCATTCAATCTGAAAAGGAAGACTTAAAAAGACCGCGCAAACGGCTTCGAGGCGGTCCCGGGTGTCGTTTAAACAAT
The DNA here is from genome assembly GCA_026648125.1 of Bdellovibrionales bacterium. Classification (GTDB taxonomy): domain Bacteria; phylum Bdellovibrionota; class Bdellovibrionia; order Bdellovibrionales; family UBA1609; genus JAIBAM01. Next base: position 335 of record JAPKGD010000043.1, read on the forward strand.
CATCGCAAATTTGATAGACTGTGGTGCCAAAGGTTTCCCAATTTCTAATGAGCTCCGCACGAAGAGACTCTGAATCTTTTCGAATCGAACTACTTTTTTCATAGTGACAGAATTTGCAATTGTAGAGACAGCCTTTTGCCAACTCGATTGGTAACGACTCATTTTGAGCAACGAAATCCTCTTCTCGCCAAACCATAGATTTCATATCTCGCGAATCGAGTTGATCCTCGTATTGCGACGAATGAAAGTACTTAGCGCCCCTATGTTCGCCATGACGAGGCTCTCTTCCCTCGGCGATCTCCTTCACCATAGCCACGATAAATTTCTCAGCCTGACCAAGAACGAAATAATCAAACAGCTTTCGAATTTCAGGACTTTGCATCCCGATCGTTGCTTTAGTTCCTCCAAGCAAAACCTTAGCTCCCTATCCCTTTCGGGCGATTAAACCTCGTAACTTCTCAAGCCAGTTCGCCAATTCCTCTAAATTCTTCTCCCAGAGGTATCCGCTATAATAGAAAACACGGCCCAACGGGTTCCAGATTTCCTTTGAAAAATCAGCGCTGAGAAATGTCCCAGAAAATCCAACCATGAGAGTTTCAGGGCCGATCAAATTCTCAAGAATTTCAAAAAGGCCTTCGAGTTGGGTAAAGCGATCGACCACGACGCAAGAAAAGCCGCTTTCTCTCAACCTATTGGCAACCAAATAGGGCCCCGGATAACGAGTGGCGCCATACTTTTCAGCGTCACCCACAAAATCGGTCAATATAACAACTTGCGCCCAAAAAGACTCCTAAGGCTTGCAGCTGAGCGGACCAGCCCATCCAAAATACATGCCCTTTGCAAACACATCACCATGACGATCGAGAAAATTAAAACCTAAAGCCCCAGCAGCAGCATCATAAAAATTTCCCCAACGAAAGATTTCTACCCGCGAGATCTTTCGCCAATTCAATTTGAGTACGCCGTTGGCCATCTGAAGGACGAAGCTGTTCTGCTTTGCTTGGGCTCGAGTGAGGTTTGTATATTCAACCTCTTCTCCCTGCGGCCCGCGTCCCCAGTCGAGCTGACCCCAATAGGTTTCATCGACCTTTTCCACCACAAACAACATTTTTTGGTCCTCAATTGTCCTTTGACAATAAAAGGCCTTAGGCCCCTCGGCCCAAGCCATCGTCGAACAAATAAGCGCCACGAGCATCACATACAATTTCATACCATTCCCCCTTTTTATTGGCCTGATTCGAACGCTAACATGCTTAGCCAGTCCAACAAAACTTCCCCAAATGAATATAATTTTTTCGTCTCTTTGGACTCTCTAAGGCACGGTCAGTGCACTTTGCTTGATTGAACGCACCAGGAGGATCAATATAAGAGGACCCATATGATTGTTCGATTAATTTTGTTTTCGAATATTATTGTTTACGCTCTATGGACTTTTGGCAGCCCAGCAATAAATGACTGGCTCATCGCTAATACCTTGGTGAGCTGGGACGGACTCCAAGAGGGTAGACTCTGGATCTTGCTCACCTCCGTATTTTCTCATCAACTCTTCATTCATCTTCTTCTCAACATGTATGTTCTTAATAGTTTTGGCTCTCTTTTAGAGCGACTTTTGCGACGAAGGCTCTTTATTGTTTTTTATATAGCCGCTGGAATTGTGGGTTCGCTCGCCCACGCTTTTGTTTCTCGCTATCTGCTAGAACGACCCGATTTACCCGCTCTTGGCGCCTCAGGAGCTATTGCTGGCCTAATTTTAATTTTCTCACTGCTATTTCCTCGCGAGAAAATTCTGCTTTTTGGATTAATTCCACTTCCGGCACTTTTTGGTGCACTTGCTTTTATTGGGCTCGATATTTGGGGTCTGATTGAGCAAGCAGAGGGCGGCGGCCTGCCCATTGGACATGGCGCTCACTTAGGCGGCTCACTCACTGGTATTGTTTTCTATTTCTTTTATTTGCGGCCCCGCATCCTGCGCCAACGAGAACAAAACTCCCATTATTGACTCACTTCTCACTTGCCGCTCTACTAGGGCGGAATTTGAAAAAATCAATATGGGGGGCAGCTGTGATCTCAAAACGTTTTACTTTATTTTTAATGACTCTGATTTTTACCTCAATTTCTGCAGGGGCCGCTGTAGTGGTGGTTAAACCAGAGGTCGGAGATGTGGGTGGCCGGGAAGAATCCCATGTCTACACGGATTCTGTTTTTACTCGATTTGGTCTACAGATACGCTCTAGGGGAACACCCGTCTGCTTAGTTTCAGGTGAATTCCTTAGAGCCAACAACATCGATGGCTTTCAGCTTCGCAACATAGTCTTTACTGGTGGCTGGGTGATTGAGTGTACCAAGGTGACTGGTTTTACTGAGGGTGCGATCGTTGATCGAATCTTTTACGCCAACGAATAATTAGTAATCTAAATTTACACTGACCTGCGGCGAAGAGAATTCGCCGCAGAGGTTCTGCTTAATCTTCAGATTCGGGAACTTCACCACGAATAATTTCAATTAAAGCATTCAAGGCATCGGTCGAAGTGAAGATTCCCACAGAATTATCTCCACCATCTGAAATCACAGCACTGCCTATCTTTCGCGACGACATTTCAAAAACCACATCTTCTAAAGAGGCCTTTGAGTCGACCACGTAGACATCTCGATGCATGATATCGGAAGCGCTCACTTGAGTAGCGAGCGTGCCCAATCCTTCTAAGAGCTTGAGATCTCGGTGGCTCACGAGTCCAACAACTTTACCACCATCCATGATCGGGAGATGGCGAAACTCACCGTTTTTCATCTTCTTCATCATTTCGCTAAAATCAGCATTGGGGCTGGCCGTAACAGCTCCCGGGGTGGTGTATTCCTCTACGGGAATTCTGAGGTGTTCTATAAAATCCATGTTTTCGGACCTCCTATAAATGGCACGCCCTACTTTTGACCTAACTTCTCAGGTTGGGCAAGGCCTACTCATATCTCCGCTTGATATTGCCAGGCTAAGTCTCAATGCGACCACGCCAAATAGCCCCAGCTCCGCTGGGAAGCGGTCGATCATATGAATCTGGTATGACCATTTCGGCTGCTTCGACCTCAGTCCCCTTACCAAAAACACTGATCAGCTGATTGCGCAGTGAAATTGGAGAATAGCCTTCAGAATGTGCCGACAAACAAACCAGTCGCTCCCCGGGACCCGCCATAATTTGCTTTATCTGCTCCAGGAGCGGCATCAGGTCCTTTTCGATCTTCCAGACCTGACGCTTTTCACCCTTTCCATAGCTCGGAGGGTCTAAAATGACCGCTTGATAACGACTACCTCGGCGAATCTCTCGACCCACAAATTCTTTGACGTCATCGACAATCCAACGAATTTTGTTTTCTTCAAGGCCAGAGGCTTTAGCATTATCTGCAGCCCAGCGGACTGTACCCTTTGATGCATCGACATGGGTCACTTCAGCCCCACCCCGCGCAGTGAACAAGGTAGATCCCCCTGTGTAGGCAAAGAGATTAAGAACTCGAACTTCTTGCCCCAGCCGCCTTTGATCCTTTACCCAATTTTCCAACAAAGCCCAATGCCTGCGCTGCTCAGGAAAGATTCCAAGATGGCCAAAGCTCGTCAGCTTCATTTGAAATCGAATTTCATCGATCTCAATTTCAAAGGGCTGCTCAATTCGCCTGTCATTGATTCTCCACTCGCCGGTCCCATCACTATGGCGCACAAACTCAGCATCGACGCCGGACCAATCCCGAGAGCCGAGGTGAGGCGCCCACACCGCTGAGGCGGAAGGCCGAATAATTCGAAAGTCTCCAATTTGTTCAAGCTTTCTAAAGCCGCCACTGTCGATGAGCTGGTAGGTTTTCATATACAACAAGGGATAGCAATTCGGTCGCCAACTGCAAACCCCACCAACTAAACCCTATTGAGTCTAGAGAGCCTCTAGGCACTCCTTTGAGTTCAAGTCGAATTCATTGGGAGCGATTCACAGATGGACATTCGTGAAAAATTCACACCATCTGGCTCCGCAAAGGCACCGCAAAAGGGCACGACCGACGCCCCTCAGCGGCCCAATTTTAGGTCATCCGGGACACTTTTTCTCGCTGATTTGCGGTTTTTTCACTTCAAATTCAATTTATTGAGTTTTTGCGGATCACATGATTCTTTGACGACCCTTTCGCCGAGTTGGCGTGAGGATTGCTTAGTTTTGCTGTGTTGTACGTTTGTTGAAGCGGAACGTTGGCGGTTTCTTTAAGTCTTAGCGATGGGCGCTTTCCCCCTCCCCCCCTCGAAAGTTTAGGGTACCGAAAGGTCCTCTTTAAGTTCATCGCTAAGGCTTAAAGAAGTTTCTTATCAAAATCTGAATATCGATTTCGAAAAGCTGAGCCCCCGTGGTTCGGCTTTTTTGCTATTGGCCCATGGTTGAACGCCGGGTCAGCGGGAAAAGTTGAATATTCAACTGAAAGACCCGATCGCCCTTGGCTTGCTTGCGACGTACAGAAATGTCCTTTACCCAACGCTTTCTGAACTGCCTCAGTTCAAACTTAAACTGCTCAAACTCCTCTTCGGTGAGGGCGACCGTCATCGCCCCAAACTCGCGATCATGGGGGTCTTCTTGGTAGAGGGCCTCTAAGGCCAAATAGATCAGCTCACTTTGAAGCTTGCGGACAAGTGCCACTGGGATGTCCTCACTGCCCGACATTAGCTCCCGGCCCTTGTCGATTTCTCCCGTTTCGGGATTAATGGTTAAGTCACCAGACTGAACCATTCGTCCCAGGCTTCGGCGAATATCGTCCTTTAGAGCCTTGCCCTTTAATATCTCAAATAGCCGGTCATAGTCGAAAATTGCATCTTTTTGGTCGGCTAAAGCATAAAGCACCCAGGTGATCCAATTCGGCACCTTTTCGAAGGCATCCGCTTTGATCTCACCGCTCTTCAATTGGCGTAGCGCTCTCAGCTCAGAGAGCGCTTTCAGGTGTTGATTTCGCTCTAAAGGGTCGGTGCATTGGCCGTATAAAACCAGGGCGGCGAACTCCTCCGTGTCATCTTTATTAAGACCAAGAGCCTTGGCGAATTTTTTTACCATCTCCCCAGAGAGATTACGTTGTCCTTCGATGATCATCTTTAGGTAATTCGGTGATCGAATATCTGCACTCGCCGAAAACGTAGCGTATGAATAGGGACGTAGATCTCCTGCGGTCTCTCTTCTTTTAAACTCGTAAAAGTCCTTTAAGTACTGCCTAAAATCTGAATAGGTCGCCAACTGAGGCGCCGGAGATTCTGGCAAGAGAGAATACTGAACATTTTTATTTTCTACAGCGGTTTTCATAGATGTGTATCCCTAGTTGCGTTCACTACGTCGGTTATTTCACAACGGAATTCCCAAACTGACAAGAGTGAAAATGGGTGCCGTTTCGGCACCCCAACTCAAATGCCCTTTTCTAGGGCACTATTGCTTGTAATTCCTGAGCCGACTGGGTCTGAATTCGAAGTCCGGTAAAGTTCATCCGAGATGAGCCTGTCGTCTTAGTGACTGTCTGCCCACCTTCGCTGACTTCTCCGGTGAAGTCGATTTGAAGTGTTAAGTTTCCTCGGCCATCATTATTCACCAATAGAACCTGCGAAATCGATGGTGCAAACCTCTCGTCAAAGCGATCATTGACTTCTGCATCATTGTAATTTCCAGAAACGTTCAGCTCTTGAGTTACGTCACCCGACACCCAAGACTTCGTGAGTTCTCCCGAAAATTTAGTTTCGTCACTGGTGCCACCATTCAATGCCAATTTCTTCATGGTGATCTCAAATCCCGATTTTCCGTAAGCGACAGCCCAGCTACGAACACCCAAAAATCCTAGACGAGGATACTTGAGCGGTTCATTTCCAATCTCTCGAAACAAAACCTTATTATAGTGAACCGTGTTCGCCACCATTCTTAAAAATGCCTTTTGGGCCCGGCTAATTGGCTTATTCCACGCCTCATAATCTTCTTTGGAGAGAGTAAAGTGTCCGTCTCCTACACCGCCCATCATCCAACGGTGGTTAATGTAAGCTCGCTTACAGAGCTGACCATTAATAACATGACCCAAAACGATTACGACATTTCGACACTCTTGATTCGCATCGACACAAATTGAATGGGCCCTCAGCTCAAAATTTCCGACCGGCTGAATCTGCTTAAGCTCCGCCGTTCGACCATTGAGAACTCCGGTCATAGTTGTATTGATTTCTTGATCTACAAATTTGAGCTTCAGATTCAGGCTGACATATTGACCGTTGATTTCAAATTCCACCTTTGCAACGGACTGAGCCAGCTGCAAGCTCTCCGCATGAAAGGTTGCTTCTTGCTGATTCATTTTGTCTACCATGACCGCCATCACTGAATCGTCTTTCGCATCCGTATATATTTGACCGCGCTCATCCAACGCTCCTGTAACAAGCGGAACCTGAGACAGAGAATAAGTTTTGGGTAAGCCGGGGCCTACCTCACGAGTGGGCACCACCAACGTAGCTGCTGGTGCCGAAGGTGCAGCAACCGCTACTGGTGGAGTTGCAGGAACCTGTTGTGCGGCCGTGACGCTGGCTGGAGCCGCTTGAGCAACGGGAGCGACTCTGGCGGCGGTCGCAGGAACAGGAGCAACGGTGGTGGCTTGCGCCGTAGTCACGAGACTCGTTACTACGGGAGTTGGAACAGACAGATCTGTTTCAGTCGCTAAAGTTGCGGCCCCCGACGACTCCAGACCCGGAGCAGGACGAGTTTCGTAGTTTGGATTGAGGAGATCGCCACCGGCGATGGATACAGCGCCGGAAGGGCGCTGATCTGCCTGATTCTGCCCTTTGCTTTTATCGAGATCAGTGGTTCCCGCGTCTTTTTGCCCATGACCCGGAACAGCTGATTGCTGGGGCTGGGTGCGGCTATATCGAGAATCGCCTGAAGATCCCTTTGGCTGCTTTTTGCAGGCAGACATGGAGATCGCCACAGCAATCAATGCCACGACTCGAACCGAACTCAGTGCCACGTTCTTCATAGACCTTCTCCTCATACGGGGCCGCTTTAAGGGACTACGGGCCCCGAGGGACTTAGAGCAAGGTTTGGGCCATGAAAGAATTACAATGAAAGGGCTTTATATGCGATTTAAGCGGTTCCGGTGCCGATATTTGACCCTGGTGGCCTAAATACTGCCGCCAGGCAGACCCTTGGTTTCTGTCTTGGTGGGTATCTCATAGCGAATGCCCGAAAGGCAGCGATCAAATGGGCCACCATAACTGAGCCCAATTTTATCTCCACGCTCAAAAGCCTGCCGCAGAAGAGCCATTTTTTCGGACTGCTGCCAATTACGATAATCACTACCCAAATCGTGCGAACAAACCTTGAGAGTTTCAACTCGGGAAGGATCTGCGGAACTTTCCACTCGAACTAATATCTGTTGGTCATCTTCATTTGAGAGGATGGCCCGAATCTTTCCCTCAACTTGGTACTGTGAAGTCTTCGCCGATTGCCAAACTGACCAATCTGAAGCTCCTGCCTGAAGGCCGGCAAAACAAAATATGGCGGTAAAAACTAGCAACTTCATAAATACCTCAGGACCTCTCTCTTACTTAAACCAAATGAGCAGAGTCTATGCCAGATTTTGCGCGCCATGACAAGCTGGTCGCATAAATACAATGCCTAGTAATTTCAATATCTTATGAAATCTGATCGAGAAATACTTTGGGTCCCTCTGCCACTTTTCGCTAGTCAGCTGATGGGACGGCTTACACCCTGCCCCGTTTTCCAGTTACCCACCATGCTCTGTTAAAGACCGACGGTCGGCTAAGTGTAGCGGTGAAATTGGCTCACCCCTTTTGTGTCGTGTATGGAAGCCACAAAATGGATTCGATCGGTGTTTCCGCCATTCACAACTCGATGCATCCGATTCACCCTCAAGAGATAAATACTCCCATCACCGGGCAAGTGGGCTGAACCCTCATCCTGAGTTTCAAAGAAACATTCCGGGTTAGTGAAAATTGGAATGTGCAGACGGACTCCGTATAGCCAACTCGGATTATCCATATGCATGCTGCACTTTCCGCCAGCTCTCAACAACATAAATCGAGCTCGACGTGGGTAAAGGCCAAGGTCTTCAAACTTTGCAATTAATTCCGCCACATACCCCTTGTAGAGCTCTGTCGGCTGGCTGTAGGCAAGGCCGGTGGTGACATTCCCTTCTGCAATTTTTGCTTTCACCTGCTCCATAGTCTTTATTGAGTCATCATATACAAAGCGAGAGCTGGTAAAGCCGTCTCGGTAGGAACCATTAGAAGACAAGACGGACCAGCCACCAAAATGGTCCGACGCCATTTGTGGAGGGAGTACGCTCAGCTCCTCTTAGCAGAACTCCTGTAACTTCTTTATATCGGCGACTAGCCCAAGCTTCTCGTAGATCACCAGACAAATTCTCCCATCACTTTGCAAATCAAGACAACCCTCAATGCGAGCGCATCTCCCCCGCGGACCCAAATCGCTGACGCTTTTGCTAAACTCGAATTTCAGGTTGACAGCCCGCATCAAGATTCATAGTATTCTTTCGATCGCTTTATGAGGAGATAGATTCAGAATATGGAAACACAAGAATCAA
>JAPKGD010000430.1 GCA_026648125.1 Bdellovibrionales bacterium
TCGAACTCAGCCGACGCCGAATCCCTACGCGCTGAAATTTGTTGTGAATGCGAATATAAAAACGGATGGAAAGGCGACATTTTCCAGTCCTTTAGAAGCCGAAGGCTTACCCCTAGTGTACAATTTGTTTTTAATTGATGGAGTTAAGCAGGCTCACCTTTTTCAAAATACAATAACGATAACTCATACTGGAGAGCTTGAAGCGGCCGATCTTGCAGAGCAAGTTGGTTCAGTTATTCGAACGAGGCTTTCTGTTCATGACCCGGAATTTGGTCAGCCCAACCCAGCGAGTGCGCCGGCGAGAGACAGAAGCAAGCTTAGCCCCGAGCTGCTAGCTATCGAGGAGATCCTTGACCGCACCATTCGGCCTGGCCTTCAAGCGGATGGGGGTGATGTGGAAGTTATGAGCTTAGAGAACAACGAGCTGAGAATTCTATATCAAGGAGCTTGCGGTGGCTGTCCGAGTTCAATGATGGGAACTCTTGATGCGATTCAGGGAATATTACGTCAAGAGCTCGGCAATCACGAATTGGTTGTAACTCCAATTTAGAAGTTCGCTATTGAAAAATTCGCTGGCGCTTTTTTTCTTCGCCGTCCTTGCTGTCAGGTGGAACGAGGCGGTCGGGGCTCTGGGCGTTGAAATGTGAATCCTTGTTTGAATCACCTTTTGCAAATTCCCCACGATAAAGTCCAGATGCAGTGAATCTGGCTTCCTTGGTGCCCCCACTCACCCGAAGGCGTATCCTCTGAGGTCCTGGCTTTTTCGCGCGTAGAGTGACTTCAACGCGATGAACTTGATTGGCAGAAACTGATAGAGTTTCTTTTACTTTACCTACAATGAGATCTGTCTTGCCACCGAGCTTCCATTCCACGTCAACTTGGTCAAAGTCTCGATTGGAGTAAATCAATCCGACCAAGCGGTATTCGTCGCCAGGCTTTTCGGGAGCGGGACCTTCAAGCTGAACATCGATTTTTATGGGTGCCGTGAGTTTCTCGGTATGCCGAGGTATCTTAGCACTCTTAAAGCTCGAGCGAGTTTCGGCTAAACTTGTAAATGCAAGAGAGAGAGCGATGAGGCTTATGGATATGATGTGGGACATAAGTCACTTCCGTTTAATTTGAGAGTGTAGCTCGTATAATCAGTGGATCCAGCAATCATGTTCTTTGTGTTCCCACGAACATCGATAAGATAATTTCCAGGCGCTAAATTCAAGGTAAAACCTTCGTTATATGGTCCAGGACCGGATGGTGTCGACTGGCTCCGAGCGATCCAATCGGTACTCAAGTAGTAAATCTCAGCATCTTCATTCCAAATGATAAGATCGAGATTGGCGAGGCTGCCACCATTGAGATCTGAATAGCTCAGAGAAAAATTGGCACTTTGGGATGCTGTAACCCGAAGGTGATACAAGTCGTTATTTAAAAGAAGGTGAGAATAACCGTCGTCGCCATCGTCGAGATAGTTTGCACCCATGAGGTCCACCGCAACTCGGCGCGGGTTCATGGTGTAGGAGCAGCTGCCCGATGTCGACACGTATTGACCGTAATCAGAAGCATCGCCCTTCTGCCCTTCCATTTTGACAATGTTATCCCAGCTGGTTGTGCCGAGAAGTGATTGAAAAAGATGGAGGTGACCGATTTGCCGAAATGCCAGGTCGTTTCTTTTCCACATCGCTGTGCTGGTGAGAACGTAATAAATCTGATTGAAGGCCCCACTGATATTGTCGCTTTTAGATCCGTATCCACCCACTGTATTTGAGACACTATCAACGTTCGTATCAATCGCGTCCCACAAGAGTCGCGTTACGGAAAATTCGCGGAAATTTCCCTCTCCATCGTATTGGGCCACATCGGCCGACTGGTTCTCTAGGCCGCGATAAATTATTGCACTTGTTCCGAGGGGTCCGTCAGCATGGCCCTCAGTGTCGATATAATTGGCCGTGTTACGAACGGCACCTTGAAAGAAATTCCCCCAGCCTTCACTCCATGCCAGTCTCGGATCGACGATTGAATCGGCGTCATGGGGCCCCCCAGGAGAGTCTGATTTAAAAAGTGTGTCCTCTAGAAAATGTCCATATTCGTGGAGAATCACCGAGTTGTCGAAATGATCAGTGTCCTCTGAATCCGAATTCCCTCCAATGCCCCCAAGAATGAACAAACGAGAGTATCCCGGAAGATAGAAGCTTATTCCATAGGTAGGTTCATTGTAATAGCTCGCCGGTGTGAAACCTAATTTCCAATAGGCAGTCACTCGATCAGCGACAGTGAAATCTGGGCAGCCACTAAAGGTGGCGCTGCAATTCCCAACTTCATTTCGCAGGTATTCATTTGCCTCTAAAAATTGGTCCAGAATGTTAAAGGCTCCCGCCGACGTACTTCCCGAGGCGGAGGCAACAAGGGCTCCGATACTTTGTGACGTGGCTGGGGTAAACGTCGCAGTGATAGCATAAAAATTGTTATATCTCGGATCATCGTAAATATAGGCCTTGAGGTCATTATTGTCAGAGCGCGAAGTGACCTGCACCACGAGAGGATCAGGGCTCGATGGTACAATAAACGAAAAGTTGCCGGACCAATCAGTTTCCGTGCACTGAACTAATGTGCCTGCAGAATTTT
>JAPKGD010000431.1 GCA_026648125.1 Bdellovibrionales bacterium
CTCTCAATCAAGAACTCGAGATAGCGGGCAATGGGCATATTGGTGATGGTGTAGAGGTGGTTGAACTCAATCCCGAAGTCCTTCTTGAGTTGAGTTTTAAAATCTTGCTCAAGGCGCGCTTGCGGTGGAGGTAAAAACGCGCCAGCGGGATTGAATACGAGATTCAATTCAAGTCCCGAATCGGGTTGCCCATAACCCACTTGGTTCAACATTTTAAGAGCTTCAATCGAATCTGCAAAGACGCCCTTTCCTCTTTGTGCATCCGTTGCCCGGGCTTGATAAAATGGGAGAGAAGAAACCACCTGAACTTTGTGTTTGGCAAAAAACTGCGGCAGATCCTTAAATTTCTCATTGGCCAATATAATAGTGAGGTTACAGCGCACGATGATCTGTAATTTTCTGCGACTTAACTCTTCCACAAACCAGCGAAAGTGGGGATTCATCTCTGGCGCCCCACCGGTGAGGTCGACAATTTTAAAGGGAGCTTTATCCAGAGCATCCAGGCACTGCTGCATGGTCACTTGGGTCATGACTTCTTTACGATCAGGGCCTGCGTCGACATGGCAGTGGCGGCAAGTTTGATTGCACATCTTGCCGACGTTGATCTGCAAAATTTCAAAGGGAGTGGGCTTAAGCGGCCAAAGATCCGTCTGCTCAAGTCGACTTTGGAAAGTCGCCATCTCGGCAAGGGCTGGCGAGCCCTCTTTCAGTGTTTTAATTTGCTGGGAGGGCTCCGCAAGTGGAGATCGTCGAGATCGCAAAGACGACATGTTCTATTACATTCCGAGCTTTTCGATTTTATTCATGGTTTGAACCCCATGAACAAGAGAGGCGCCACCACGGATTGCCGTTGCCACATGAATGGACTCCATCATTTGCTCAGGCGTCCAGCCCTTTTCAAGGGCGTCGGTGGAATAAGCGTCAATGCAATAGGGGCATTGAACGGCGTGGGCCACTGCGAGGGCAATCAGGGATTTTTCCTTGGCGCCAAGCTGCCCTTCTGAAAAGACCGATCCATAGTACTTAAAAAAATTCTCAGCCAATTCCTTACCGTACTGACCGACCTCTGGAAATCGACCCAGATCTTTAGATGCGTAGTAGCTTTCACTCATCGTATTCCTCCGCGAAAAGAGTGTATGAGGTAGCACAGCTGTGTCGCTTTAGAAAGCTTCTATTTTTGTGGCTGATTCAGGTGAAGACCACGCTCGTACCATTGATTGATAGTCTGGGGAGAGAAGCCCACGAAAAGGGCGATCTTGGTCAACTGATTGAGAAGAGATTGCTTATAAAGACCATTTTTAACAAAGCGAGTGGCGGAGGTCGTAGAAAAATAGGGCAGCAGGGTGGGCCGCCCTTTCTCTCTCAGCTGGCGACAGAGAAAGGTGTCTTCATAAATGGGAACATCGGCCATTTGAGAGCCCTTGGGCCAAATCTTGCGATTTATAAAAAGGCAGTGATCGAGATAGTAGATGCCTCTACGTCCCCGCCCCAGATTGGAATACCAAGAGGTAAACCTGAGGAGGGGGTGATCGACATCAAAGCGATGTCGAAGCGCTCCCCAGAGCAATTTCTCCCCCTTCTCAGCGAGGAACTGAAATGCTTTTGGATCAGGGAGGCTTCGGGGATGGTGTAAAAATATAATCTCATTGGTTGCCGCCTCCATTCCGAGGTTCAATCGTCGCGCTCGGGTGGAGTTGGGGGCATGAATAATCTGGGATAGGCTATGTTTACTAAGCAGTTCGTAAGTTCCATCAATGCTTCCGCCATCGACGGCAATCACTTCGAGCTGAGGCATTGAATCCAGGTGGCTCAATATCTTTTGCAAATAGCCGTGGCGGAGTTCGTTAAATACAGGAAGTACGACAGAGATCTTCACTTGGAGGGCGAATGGTCCGACGGAAAAGAAATAAGATTTGATTTGTCTTTACGAAATTTTAATCCGACGTGCTTCATTCCGAGCTCTTCGATGGAGACCACGCTGTAAATCGAAAGATGCAAACTTTTTACGTTCTCAAAGCGCTTGCGAAGCTGTTCTTCTACAGGCTGCACAACAACCGATTCGGTATCAAAAATAAAATCAGAGATACGAATGAAGCTTAGTCCCAAACTTGAATCTTCAATTCGTCGCACTTTAAGTGCAACGATCTGACCATCTTTTGGATCGCGGTAGTGAACTAAAAAGAAGGTGGATTCCTTTTTATTTGATGCCATGTCGACCTTATAAAGAAAATGGCTGGGCGAGGCAACCAGCCACTCGCTTATGTGCGTTTGGCGAGATCAAATAAAAGAAATTCACACTCCCCCTGTGCCCTAAGCTGCAGGGTCTTGGCCTCATCAACGGAGAGTCCATCGCCCGGCTGCAGGGTCACTTCGTTCACCCCAAGGCGGCCCTTCACCAATTGGATCCAGGCGGCTCGGCCCGCGAGAACTTCAAAATTAAGAGAAGTTCCGTCCTCCATGACTGAAGCATAGAGGCGCAAATCCTGATGAATGCTTAAGGCGCCGGCGCCACCCACCTCGCGCGGCACCTGCACCGGGCCGGCGGCTTCGCGCGCACGCCCTTCGTGACGGTCGAGGCGAGCGAGGGCTTCGCCACGGTGAAGGGGCTGCTCA
>JAPKGD010000432.1 GCA_026648125.1 Bdellovibrionales bacterium
CGGGTGGGGGCAAAAACTCTCGGTCTATATATTTTGACAACAGCTTGCGGAATCAGTTTAGCCATCCTCTTGGCCGTGATCTTTGCGCCTGGAATAGGATTTAATTTGTCCTCGGGCGCGTCTTATCAGGCGCAGGAGGCCCCTCCACTCATTGAAACCCTGATAAATATATTCCCCAGCAATCCCTTTGCCTCTCTTGCAAAGGGCGAAATGTTACAGATTATTGTATTTGCTCTTTTGTTTGGCTTTGCCATGGTTTTTAGTGGCGAGCCGGGAAAGCGAGTCTTAAGGAGCTTTCAAGATCTCAACGAAGTCATTATGAAGCTAGTCATGATGATCATGCAGGTTGCTCCCTATGGCGTGTTTTGTTTGATAGCCAAAGTGTTTTCTGACCAAGGGGTCTCGGCCATTCTCCCTTTAGGAAAATATTTTTTGGTGGTTCTCTTGGGGCTATTAACCCACGTAGTGATTGTATACCTGGGACTAATTAAATTTTTAGCAAAACTAAGCGTTAGGAAATTTTGGCAGAATTTTAAAAGTGTTCCTCTCTTCGCATTTAGTACCTCAAGCAGTGGTGCGACGATTCCAGTCACCTTAGAAGTTGTGGAACATAAGTTGGGTGTCGACAACTCCATTGCCGCATTCACGATTCCGTTAGGTGCTACAATAAATATGGACGGAACTGCAATTATGCAAGGGGTGGCGACAGTTTTCATTTCGCAAGCCTATGGTGTGCATTTGGATTTTGCACAATACTTGATGGTCATTGTTACCGCCACACTTGCATCCATTGGTACAGCCGCCGTGCCAGGAGTAGGGCTCGTGACCCTGGCTATGGTTTTGCGGCAGGTTGGCCTACCTGTCGAAGGCATCGGACTCATCATTGGAGTTGATCGGCTGCTGGACATGACCAGGACCGCGGTGAATGTGACGGGGGATGCCGTGGTATCCCTGGTGGTTGCAAAAATGGAGGGGGGGTTCAACTCCTCAGTTTTTAATAAAATACAGGAATAAAATACTGGGTTTGGGGCGATTTAAAGCTAGATTGAAAGATTGGCATTAGAAGCTTTGCGACTTGTCAAAACTCCCTTGATGAATTTCTTTTCACTGATAATCCTAAACTATGAACACTCCTCAAAGTTGGTCTGAGCGGACAGTAGCGATAACAGGTGCGGCTTCGGGGATTGGTCGAGCGGCAGCCGACCGATTTGCCGGACTGGGTGCAAGATTGATACTGATCGATAAAGACCAGGTAGGACTCGCTCAGTGCCAAGAAGAGCTTTCCAAAAGAGGTAGTCCCACGCAGTCGATAGTTCTCGACTTTAGCAATTTAGAGGAGGCTGAGGGAATTCTCAGCAGGCATTCCGGTGTCCTCGAACAAGTTGATGTATTGGTAAATTCAGCGGGAGTTGTAAAAGCAACGGGCTTGGCGCCGGTTCGAGCACCCTATGAGGTTGAGGAGATGATAAACGTAAACCTCATCGGCGTACTCTTGGCCACACGTGCCGTCACACTCGGAATGATTAGACGAAATCGGGGCCACATCGTGAATTTGGGATCGGTCACCGGAAGATGGGTGAGTCAGGGCGAAGTTGCTTATAGCGGTACCAAATTCGGAGTGAGAGCGCTGTCAGAGGCTTTTCGAATGGATTTATTCAAATCGCATATTCGTGTGACGACGATTGAACCTGGTCTGACTAAAACTCATTTTAGTGATCCAAAGATCTATAAGGAAAAAAATCCGCTCTCTCCAGAAGATGTGGCGGAGGCCATAGTCTGGTCGGTGGGTCAGCCCGATCATGTCAATATTCAGGAGCTGATTATTACTTCGGCGGACCAATACATTTTAGGTAATCTGGTCAGAGCCGGAGATGATGAAGGAAAAGTTCGAGAATTGGATTACCAGCGTCGTCGAGAAACCTATAGAAAGGCAGCTGTCATAACAGGCGCAACCTCTGGAATAGGTCTCGCCGCAGCAGAAGGGCTGGCGGCAGAGGGATATGAGTTGGCCCTAATTGCGAGAAGAAAAGAAGAGTTAGAAGATATTAAGTGTCGGCTTGAAGACCTTTATCAGACAAAAACAAGTATCATTGTCTTAGATGTGAGTGATTATTCGGCTGTTCAAAATGGTTTTAAAGAGAATGATGAATTGCTCTCGAGGATGCAAATTCTCATCAACAATGCCGGAATTGCAAGAGGGTGGGAGCCATTCCATAAGGGCTCAATGCAAGAATGGAGACAGACGCTTACTACCAATTTGGCGGGCGCATTTTATATGCAGCAGTTAATGCTCCCGTATTTTCTTAAGCAAGGTAATGGGCTCATCATCAACGTGGGGTCAGTGGCGGGTCAGTGGACATATCCAAACGATGCGGTTTATTGCGCGAGCAAACATGCGCTGGGAGCTATTACAGAGGGACTTCGTCGAGAGATGATGGGAAAGCCGGTACGTGTGAGTTTAATTCGGCCCGGAACGGTAAAGACAAATTTTGGCAAAAATCGTCTCAATGGTAAGAGCTTTCAGCCTCGTCGAATCGAGTCAAAAGTGAGACATCTCACGGCAGAGGATATTTCAGAGACGATTTCCTGGATATGTCGTCAGCCTTTAAAT
>JAPKGD010000433.1 GCA_026648125.1 Bdellovibrionales bacterium
AAGAATCTTTAGGCCTGTTGCTCTTTATCGAATTGTCCGGCCAAAGCGAGGTAGTCCGCGCATTTGTGTAAAATGCAAACCCGTCGTGGGATGGGAGAAAGAGGCGGCCCGTCCTATCCGGGGAAATAGCCACATCAGCTTTGATATTCATGGAGAGCCATTAAGACTGACATCAAATATGCCACTCACCTATCTCTGCGACGAAACTCCTTTCCATCTCAAAGAGGAACTCTGTTTTGCTCTGACCTGGAGTTTCCCTGTCCGCCAAGGTGTTGTGGAGACGGTAAATTCAGCTCTCCTTCAAACCATAGATTATTGGAAAACTTGGGTGAAGCATTGCTCAATTCCAAGCTCATTTCAAAAGGAAACGATTCGTTCCGCATTGACGTTAAAGCTTCACTGTTATGAAGACACCGGAGCCATATTAGCAGCCCTCACAACGAGCCTCCCCGAAATTCCTGGACATGAGCGCAATTGGGATTACAGATTCTGCTGGCTTAGAGATGCCTATTTTGTTCTGACGGCCTTTCATAACTTGGGACACTTTGAAGAAGCAGAGCAATTTATCCGCTTTGTTCTCGGTCTTGCAGAAAGCCACAAAGATTCTGAAGATCGTCTAAGACCGGTCTACAAATTGGATGGGAGTCTTCCCCTCCCCGAAGTTACCCATGAAAACTGGAGTGGGTTTCTCGACTCAAAACCCGTACGAAGCAACAATCAAGCTGCTGAGCACGTCCAAAATGATGTCTATGGCGAAATGGTTCTCGCACTGTCTCCGATATTTTTTGATGAACGTTTTCAGCACCTCCGCTCGGCAGACCATGAGCGTTTGCTTTCAAATTTGGGACGCCTTTGTGCCAAAAACATCTCTCAACCCGATGCTGGTCTTTGGGAAATTCGCAATGGCTGGCAGGAGCACTCCTTTTCCAATTTAATGTGTTGGGCGGGCCTTGAGCGAATTTCCCGAATTCAAGGTTTAGGTTACCTGCAGAATCTTGAGTTCGACCTGACTTCGTCGCTCGCTAAAGCAGATCTTGCTGTTCGCGCTGCCATTGTCGACGGTTCTCTGCGCAATGGTCCTCAAGACCCGAGCACTGACTCTGCCCTTTTACATTTAGCGACTTTGCGCTACCCCGATTCTGCCGTCGTGAAAAATACTGTGCAGCATATTTCAAGAGACCTTTCCTTATCTGGACCTGCGGGCGAACAGGGCTTCCTATTTCGATATCGACGCAAAGACGATTTCGGTGAACCAGATGGTGCTTTTTTGATTTGTTCATTTTGGATGGTCCAGGCCCTTGCAAAAATTGGCGATCTGGGGCGAGCTCGAGAAATCATGAACTACACCCTGACTTCAGCCAATTCCTTAGGATTGTTCTCTGAGCACTATCATCCCAAAACTCGAGCTCAACACGGCAACTTCCCTCAGGCGTATTCGCATGTTGGACAAATTAATGCGGCCTTTGCGGTAAGTCCACCTTGGGATGATATTCTCTAAACAGGCCCTCGAAAATTATAGAGAAGAAATAGAGCTCCCAGCACAAGAAAAATCACTAAAAATGCATCGGGCTCAATAAATCTCTTTCTCTTTTCAACTTGATAAAGTTGACCCATCACGGCCACCGTGGTCGCAATGATGGTGGCAAAGCAGGTCAGTATATGCGCCTTCGAAACCGACGCGAGAAGCGGACCTTCGTGGATCAGATCGAGTGGCGCGATCAAAATCATATTAAATGAGTTACTGCCGAAGATGTTTCCAAGTGCCAGGTCATAGGCCCCCATTCGCACCGAGGTGATCGTCGAAACAAGCTCAGGAAGTGAAGTGCAGAAAGCAACTAAAGTAGTGCCCACAAAGGTGTTCCCCAAACCAGAATACTCGGATATTTTTCCAGCTGCCTCAGCCAAAAAAGGCGCCGCAAATAGGATAATCAAAGCCGAGGCCCCATATCCAGCCAAGGCGCGAGCCAGTAGTGGACCTCCTTCAGCCTCTTTCACTACGGCTTCTCCCTTTTTGCTAAGCCCCAACTGCTGGTCGTAAACGATCATTCTCAAGCCAAACAAATAGGCGATAAGGATGCTAAATGAACCCAAACCAAACTCACCAATGCTGTAACCCGCGAGCTCATTACCTAGGTAGATCGTAAGTCCCGCCAATGCTGTGACCGCAATGCTCATTGACGCTGCAAGTGCATGTTCAGCCGATGCTCGAGAAAACATGACACCTGAACCACGATGAAGCAAATCCGCAATGGCTAAGATCAAGAGATTAAAGAGACTACTCCCCATCAAATCGCCAATGGCTAGATTGGGCATCCCACTTCGTACGGCACTCATATCAACGAGAAGTTCCGGCAAAGATGTGGCTGCGGCTAAAAATAGACTACCGACAACGAGCCGACCCAACTTTGTGACCTCTGCAATCCGATCGGCACTCCGGGTCAAATAGACTCCGGCAACGACGATGGTTGCTGCAGAAAGAAAAAATTGAACTATGGTTATTGAGATTTCCTCTGTCACCTATATGATTAAAGCATTCGATAGGATCGAGAGGCAATAGGTCTCGCCCAAATTGATCAATTAGGAGCCCATGAAACAGAACCTGTTTAAGTAC
>JAPKGD010000434.1 GCA_026648125.1 Bdellovibrionales bacterium
AAGGGGAAGAGGGCGCCATAGATCCCTCTGGGGTTCACTAGGGTCGCAACGGCACAGAGAGCCAAGGTTTTAAGCCACGCCCTTCGACAGCGGCCTAAATTTGCTCGCATCATCACAAGAAGAAGACCAACCGGAAACCCCGGATGAAAATTTACCCATAATAGAAAAACGACAGGCAATCCCCAGCGCCACGATCCCGGGTCTTCTTTTCTGGAGAGAACTACAACTGTTGTGATGAGAGTAAATAAGTCACTAAAGACGGAACTTCTCCAGCCAAATCTTGGCGAACCAAGAACTAATACCAAAATTCCACTGATGAGAACCCAATGGGGTGGGGCATGCCGTTGCTTTGCTGTGCAAATCACCAAGTAGACCAATCCTAAAACGGCTAGTGTCTGAGCGATCAGTATTAGATTAATCCCACCAAGCTTGTAGAGAATGTATGTGAGCAAATAAGAAAGCCATTCATGTGTCATGGGCAAATGGCCCGAAGGAGTTGTGAAAACAAATGGGTCTAACTCAAAAAAATGTCCAGAGCTTAAAATCTCTCTGGCTAGGCTGAGGTACATAAAAACGTCGGAAGTCTGCAAAGGAAAAAACGAAACTGTAATCGAGAGCACGCATAAAACAAGAATCCATGCTTCTCTTCGTATCTCGGCCAATCTCAGTATGTTCATTTCTCGATTAGAAATTTGATTTGCTCTTGAGGTCAAGTCGCCTATGCACCACGGGTCAAGTCTTCCGTCAAATTTGACTTCTCTCCGTCCGCGTCTATGCGCCGAGCAGGCACTCCTCCCCATGTCTCATTCTCGGGGATTATAGTCTTCGGGAGTACCACCGAATGAGGCATTATCTTTGCCCCAGCACCGATTTGAACGCCACCCATGATCGTGGCCTTTAACCCAATAGTTGCTCGATCTCCGATTTTCACCGGGGCCAAAACCAAGTAGCCCCCTTGTCCATAGTGCCCAACGAGAGTCGCTGAACCGCCTATGGTCACCTTATCACCAATTTCAATTAATGAGGGATCCGAGATGTGAGAGGAGTTTATCACCGTTCCCCGACCAATTTTCATGCCCATCATTTTGAAGAACAAAATATTAAATGGGGTGGGCGTAATAAATTCCAAAAACGTATACCTGACGATATAAGTTGAACCGTTGTGAATGTACCAAGGGATAGCACCCAGAGAATAATAAGCCCCCCGCCACGCTTTTAACCGAGTATGAAGAATTCGATTAAACAGTGGAACTACGAGAATCAGACTCATTCCATAAAGAATATAAGCGCCGGCACCGCAGGCTGATAACCACATCACCTTGAGGGGCACCGACCAACCCCTTGAGTTTAAAAATGCCCATCTCCACATCATTGCTCCGGGAGTGGCTGCGATTCCAACAATGAGACACGCTAGGAAATAAAGAGGGAGAACCATGAAAATGTGCATCGTCGTCTTAAAGCGACGCAAAAGGCGCTCGAGACTTCCGGCCAGGCCCTTGTGTTTGCTGTCGACACTGTCGACGTCAATCCTGTTTTGAGACACAAAACAAGTCTCCTTTGGGTACTTATCGGATTGCGTCGAAAATCCCTAAATACTACCCTGCCTCATCATCCAGTTCGTCGTCGGTAATCGTACCTAGGTTGTACTTCTCAACTCGGTAGCGCATTGAGCGAAAAGTAATATTGAGGAGCTTGGCGGCCTTCTTCTTCACACCGCCAGCTGCATGAATGGCTTTCACGAGAAGCTCCTTCTCGATCTGCCCCATCACCTTATCCAGATCGAGACCGTCTTCAGATATTTCAATTTCATGGGCCGAGGCCACTTTACGGCCCGAGGGAGTATTTACGAAAGGTGGTAAGCTCTCTGGCAAAATCGTCGCTCCCGCCTCAAGCGCCACAGTGCGCTCAATAATATTTTCAAGCTCCCTAACGTTTCCGGGATAATCATATTTTTTAAGCATTGCCATGGCCTCATCGCTAATGCTCTGAATATTTTTACCCAATCGGTCATTATATTTTTTCAAGAAGTGCCCGGCCAAAAGAGGAATATCGTCCGAGCGATCTCTCAAGGGAGGAGTTTTAATATTGATCACATTAAGACGATAGAACAAGTCTTGCCTGAAGGTTCCATGTTTAACCATGTCCTCCAAATCCCTATTTGTTGCAGCCATAATTCGAACTTCAATTTTTGAGTCCTCCGTACTACCCACTCGACGAACTACCCGCTCCTGGATCGCGCGAAGGAGCTTAACTTGAATAGACAAAGGCAGCTCGCCCACTTCATCCAAAAACAAAGTTCCGCCATCCGCCACCTCAAAAAGACCTGCTTTATCAGCGACTGCACCGGTAAAGCTTCCCTTCTTATGACCAAACATCTCCGATTCCATTAATGACTCTGGAATGGCACCACAATTTCGCCCGAAGCATGAGGCTGACCGTGTGCCGACTCGGCGACGTGCTGCGTACGGGCGAAGCCCACGGAGCGGGACTGAGTCCGGCGGAGGCGTTGCGATGAGCGCCGGCCGGAGGCCGCGCGTGCTGGCGATCTCGTCCGGGGGCGGGCACTGGGTGCAGCTCCTGCGGCTGCGTGCGGCCTGGGCGGACGCCGAT
>JAPKGD010000435.1 GCA_026648125.1 Bdellovibrionales bacterium
GTTACCAATCGGCTATCTCCTCAGAGCAAATGGGACGTGGGCCCTATACCGGAAGAAAAGTGTACTCGGGACGAATTTGCAAAGTTGCTCGCTCGGAGAAGAAAATTTGCGCTTGAGGATGACTTTTATTGGTATGCCGTCATGCTTAAGAGAAGTGGGCAAATGATAGGGCATATCGATTTCTCGATCTTTATGAGAGACACCCACCAGTTCGCTAACTTTGGTTATCAAATTTATAATCACTTTTGGGGTCGGGGCTATGGGCGAGAGGCTGCGGCGGCAGGACTCAAAATTGGGCTTCAGCAATTGGGTCTTAATCGCTTAGAGGCGGCAATCAACTTGGATAATCGCAAATCAATTGCTTTGGCACGTGCAATTGGGATGCGTAGGGAGGGAATCAAAAGGCGATATTGGTTTGAGCACGGCAAATGGACAGATCACATTATTTACGTGGCCAATCCCGAGGACATAGGTTTGGAAGCTCGAAACCCCTTCCTAAAAACTCCTAACCATCGCTCTCAAAGGAAGGGCTTAAAGCAGAATCGATTTTAAGCATTCGAGCGGACAACTTAATGTCTCATTTCGAGACGAGGCGTTGAGATGGCCCTGGATTGTTCCGATACAATTGAACGATGACATCGCGGCGGACAGGGCCGATCTTTTATAGTCTTTTTCTAGGTTTAGTCGCCTGTGGAAAAGGTTTTGAGGCGTCTAAGAAAATAGAGAATACCTCAACAAATGGAAATCCACCCCAAGCCCTAAATTGTCTTAGCACAACAAGATCTGTCACCTCGGGTCCAAACAGTGCGGGCCAGACGCAAATTTGCGTCGCAACCTTGCCCGCTTCAAGCCCAAGCCCGACACCTGTGATTGCGAACCCCGTGACGGGTGGGGGAAGTTACTCGTTGATCTGTCAGGATAACGGCGAGTGGGCTGCCACTCCTAGCGTCAGAACTTGTCCTCCGCCGGCTGTAATTACTTGTATGGCCACGACCCGAACAATAATTTCTGCTCCGAATGGCTCAGGGCAAACTCAAACATGCATTGCAAATTTGCCTGTATCAAGCCCCAGCACCACGCCGGTTGTAGCCGCTCCCGTATCCAATGGCGGAAGCTATTCGCTCATCTGCAAAACGAACGGGCAGTGGGCGCCAACCGCAACTTCAGAGACCTGCCCTAAGCCAGCGGATTCATCGGTCGCGATCAATTGGACGACCTCACCGGCCATCAACCCTACATTTGTTTATCCAACCGCTAAGACGCTCACCTTTTCGATAAGTCCATCAGGCATGGGCACGCCTGAGTGTTTTCGGGCGCCAGGGGCACAAAGCGGAGATTTTTGGGCAAGTGCCAATAAGGTCCCCTGCACCTCGGGCTCATCCTTTCTCGCGGACAGAGAAGGAAATTGGGAATATGGCATTCAGGTCATCAATTCTTCCGCTCAAATTCTAGGTCGATCAATTAGGCTTTTGGTCAATGTGGATCGTGTTGTGCCGACATTTTCAATCGGAGATCCACCGGCGATCTCAACCGACGGTAAGACCTATACGTTTACACTTACGCCTAGCGAACCTATTTCCTATGTCATTTACAAATTGGACGGTGTTGTACAGACCAACGCAGGAGTTGGACTCAGCTACCAAGCGACAGTGACGGATTACAATCAACATACAGTCGAATTTAGAGTGGCCGATCTCGCTGGAAATCTCTCATCACCAATTAGTAAATCGTTTCAAAGAACTCCGGCTACATTAAACTATCAGGGCCTGAAATATTTTGGCTATCCGCTAGTAAATGAAAGACCATGGGAGCGCTCAAGCTCCAGCATAGCCTTAGCGATTTTGCTGCTTAGGTCGGGCACGTATTCAAACCATCCCCGAAACTCTTGAACATCGCCGATGACTCCTAATGCAGTATGAAGGTAATAACTTGCACCCGACAATAGATCTTTTCTTTGAACTAGATTTTGGGCTCTAAGCCGTTCAGTTCGGCGCTCCGCCTCTGTCTTTGAAAGCTGGGCAAATCGATGAAGGTCATCTAAAATTGCTTGAACATACAGGGCTAACGCTGCTCTTCGCATTTCAATTGGCAATCGCTGTTCTAAGCCTTTAAAGAGAGACTGAAATGCCGGGGCCAAGGGGTTGTTTTTGATTGCTTTCATCAGCTCGGGTCTCTTTAAAAGAGCGATAAAATCTTCTTGAATTATCCTTTTTTGTGGTCCGACCAACACTTCAAAGAAACTGAAATATTCTTGAAGTGACCAATATTCGGCAGGAATCGTGTCACCTGGGCGCAGGTCCATTTTGATTTCCGCAGCTCGTCTTAATTTAGCTAAGGCAACGCTTTCTTGATCGCCAAATTCGTACCAGGCCAATGTTTCGGCAAATTCCTTTTCAGCTTCGCGGCGTCGTTCTGGCATTGAAGCCAATTCAATTTCGGCCATGGCAAGAGAAGTTGTGCCGTCAAATTCACTGTAACTGGTAAAATCATTTCTAGCGATACGCCAGCGGAGCACCTCCTCCTTTTTACTCAATCGCTCGATGGCCAAATATGCGGATAGGAGGGGGCTTTCTTGGCTTTGGACGGTCAGATGATTTTTAATGTTTG
>JAPKGD010000436.1 GCA_026648125.1 Bdellovibrionales bacterium
CATGCATTTCGCGAGGTAAGGGCTTTGGGGGGAGAGCTTGAAATAGACTCTTTGGAGGGTCAGGGTACATCCGTGATTATACTTTTGCCAATTTTTGCCCAGTCGAAATGCTTGTTGGGGCGCGAGGATGTCGAAAGCGTTTCTGGCGTGGTTGGTTAAGTTTAGAAATGAGGTTGTGAATGAGTGGAAAGAACTATCAGTGCGGATCTCTCTGGAGAAAATGGGATTTACATATTCACAGCCCAGCGAGCGTTCTCAACAATCAATTCCACGGAAGTACACTGGATGAAAAATGGGCCAACTATATAGCCAAACTAGAAAAGGTTACGGATGTCGCCGTACTTGGCATTACGGACTACTTTTCAGTCGAGGGATATCAGCGCCTTCTGCTCGCGCAAGGAGCTGGTCAGCTCAGAAATGTCGACCTGCTTCTCCCAAATGTTGAACTTCGGTTGGACTTGAGCACTACAAATGGTCGGCCTGTTAATATCCATGTCATCTTCAATCCGGCCATCGTTCAGGATCTAGAGACTCACTTCTTTTCCCAGCTCAAGTTCATGTATCAACAAACGTCGTACTCCGCGACAAGAAGAGACCTTACAAACTTAGGAAAAGCGTGCCTTCACGATCCAAATTCATCGGAAGAGGCGCAATATAGAAAGGGTGTCGAACAGTTCAAGGTTTCACACAACGAGCTATTTAAACTAATTGAGGGTGATCTACTCCTAAATAACAATGCCTTCATCATTGTGGCTGACAAGTCAGGAGATGGCGCTTCTGGACTTCGGGACGGAAGCCTTCAAGCGCTCAGGGAAGAGTTATACCGACGAGTAGATGGAATCTTTTCTTCGACGCCATCTACTTGCGAGTATTTTCTTGGAGTGGGTACTGATGCTCCAGACGTGGTCATGAGAAAATATGGCTCCCTCAAACCTTGTCTTCACGGGTCTGACGCCCACACCATTGAAGCCTTGTGTAAGCCTACTGATAACAGGTTTACCTGGATCAAGGCTGATCCGACCTTTGAGGGTCTGCGACAGGTTATCTTTGAACCTAGGGATCGTGTACGAATTCAAGAGCGCAGTCCCCAGGATCTGTACAAACGCCCTTATTTTTCTAGGCTCCGAATCGGAGCTGGGCCTGTATTTATGGGTTCTCAATTGAATTATTCTAATTCGGACATTCAGCTCAATCCAAATTTGATTGGAATTATTGGCGGCAGAGGGTCGGGGAAAAGCGTCCTTTTGGGATCTTTAAAAAAGACATTCCAAAAAACTCCGTCTAGCAACCCTGATGACAAATTTGATCAAATCTCCACTTCGGATTTCCATGTGACGTTCACAAAGACTGATGGAGTTTCCGAAGAATACCATATTCAATCTGAGAACAATCTTGAGTACCTTCACGTTTCCCAAGGTGAAGTGAAGCTCATCGTACAAAAGCCCGACCTTCTTGACCAGCAAATCAAAGCTCTCTTGGGGATTATTGACCCTGGATCTACATTATTTCGCTCCTCGGAGCTGAAGCCAATTTTGAATCGTATCGCTGAAATTAAAGACTACTTTCGAGATCGAGACGCCGAAGGAAAGCTCGTCAATGAAAAGTCCTATCAAGAATCCCAGAAAAAGAAATATACAGAACTAATCGCAACGATCACTACTGACACAAATAAGGGCCTAATTGAGCGCTACCGATCTAATTCGGCGCGAATGGCCGATCTCGCGATTCTAAAAAAAGATGTCGAGGAATTACTGTCGGATCTTGCTGCGACAAGAATTGCGATATCCAAGAAAATTAAGTCGATCAATCAACGGATAGGCTCGTTGGACGAGCATATTTCGGACGTTTCCTTTGACCTTCAAGAGGAGAAAATTAGGGAAATGGCTACCAAGACGGAATCCGAGCGGGATAAATTGCAAACCGAGAACGCGAAGATTGGGGAAGATTTCAAGGCAGCAGGCATTGATGGTGATCTAACCACACTACTGGAGAAGGTTGAGCAGTATCAGGGGCAAATCCAAGCACATGCGGAAAAGATTAAGGAAATAGAAGAGCGCACCCAAGAATTGGAAGGGTACTTTTCCGCTCTCGCAAAGCACTCCAGAGACATCCAAACTCGGCTAAGCAACTATGTTTCACAGCTTCAGGCCAGGTGGAATCAAATCAAGAGCGGGAAAGAAGGGTGGAGTGAGGATCAGAAGAGCCTAGCCAAGACTCTGACAAATGACATTGAAATCCGTGGTGAAATCAGATTCAACGTGGGTGCTTTCTACCAGCAAATTGGTGAAACAATTAACCGCAGCAAGTTTAAGGCAACCAAAGACGAAACAGTCGAAGATCGAATCGAACGTTTTGTTGGCGTGACTGATAAAGACTCGTACTTTCAATGTCTCTCGAACCAGCTCATCTTTGACATTGGGGAGCGAAAGGTTAATCTTCAGGCAGTGCTCGATGCCGATGTATTTGTGCGTGATGGCGACCGGGCTCTTATGCAGGTTCTTTTTGATCCTGAAACTGTAGCTAAATATCTGGGTATTCCGGGTTTCTTGTGGGAAGCAGAGCGTAGCGTGTTGAAATTTGCTTAAGTTTTGAGCTTTGATTTTCGG
>JAPKGD010000437.1 GCA_026648125.1 Bdellovibrionales bacterium
ATGGGCCTTTTCGACCCCAATGGGGTGAGGAACACAGATAACAGGGACAGGGGAAAACCTCGCCAGGCTTCGTTGTACAAAATGGCTTGGGACCCAGATTTCATCAAATAGGCTTAGGTACTCATGCAAGTGGTCAGGAAATTCTTCAAGCTCCCAAGCCCAGTACGCAATGTTTGTTCTACTTTTAAAGAAACTCCTGCCAAATCTGTGAAGCTTAGGTGTTTCATTTGGTGGCAAATGAAACAGATTTACCGAGAACGGATTCTCTTGGCTGCCACTCAGAAATTCTCCTTCTTGATTTAAACTACCGACGTCCTGAATGTTGACAAAACCCGTGTGTATACCAGCAAGCTTGAGGCATTCAGCACTCCCCCGGGCACCCACACCCCCGCCCTTTTCGGACTGAAGCATGCCAACCAGATTCACTCCAAATCCGAGAACAGGCCGATTGGTCCCGGGATTTGCCAAAATGGTTCGTTGCCCATTTTCCAATCGCGAGGTGATGTGAGGTCGGCGAGAATATAACTCTATCAGTTTAGAGTACTGAGGCGGCAAGCCAAGCTCATTACAACCGTGATCAACCGCCCACTTTGTGAGTGCTTCTCGGCTTTGAGGGGATTCCAAAATTGAATAGGCCAGGGCCACATCTCCACGGGCATTTCGCATGGAAAGAACCAATGGTGAAATTCCGTCGGGACCGGGGTTCAACATCCATCGCAAGAAATTGTGCTCTGTCGTGGTGCAAAATGGATTTCCAAATGTCTTGGCGTTCGATGCGGCGCAAACCGCATAGGTCTTTCGGATAAACGGGGGAATAAAAAGTCCGACATCAAAGAAATCATAATCATATTTTCTACGCCTAAAATTTTGCCACTTGGCCCGAACCAGTCCCTTGACATAATCAGCTAAAATTTTTTCGAGCGGAGTTCCTTCTTCAATATGCCAGCGTGTTGAATGCCCACTTAATCGCTTTGGATTATTCGGATCCCATCCACTCATGTGAAAAAAGAGCAATGGTTCTCCATTTGAATAGAGCTTGCCCGCCTTTTCACTGAGCACTCGTTCGTGCAAATTCCAGTGCGCGACATTGCAGCCCGGGTGTCTAAAAATTCCTAAGGTGGGAAACAGCGCCGGAGCCAAGTCAACCCACCGCTGATCATCAAAGATTCCATCATTTGGCGCCCGATGACATGCAAAGAAAGTCCGCTCCTGCCACCATCGTAAAAATCTTTCCGCACCATCCGATCTTTTAACTGCAAAGAAGCCCATGTTAAACGTCCCTGCAATTCGAATTCTAAGTTCGTTCTGATCCCAATCGTCTCTCGGGCCCAGGTGAGAGCTTATCAGGTGGGGAGATAGTAGAATGTCATATCGATCGAGTTCGGAGAATATGGGCCCAAAACTAGAACTTATGACGATATCTGTGTCTAGGTAGATCAATCGGTCTACCTTGGAGTTTGCGAGGAGATAATTTGCAAAGTAGGGCTTCAATGCGCAACACGCCTCAAAGCCTGAGTACCTAAAAGCTAAACTCCATAAATCGGGATCCGATTCTGCCAAGTCAGAAAAATCAAAAGTCTCACCAGGAAAATGTTTAGTTTCGGTGGAATCAAGTTCGCCAAGTACCAGGCAGAAAGCTTTTAATTGGGGAGAATGTCTCTTCGCCGCCTGAGCCAGCGCGACGGCACCGCCAAAGTATGGAGCCGTTACAACAGTAAATAGACCATGAGTCTCCACCATATGTATTTCCACTGACCCCTCTGAGACTGGGTCAGTGCAGCATAGTGGCGGTCCATATTCAATCTAATTTTGAACTCCTCCACCAGAGGTGAAGCCTTGCATTAAAGCTCCACAGCTCCGGGCTAATCAAATTTAATTGGAGTCCAACACTATTCTTGAACGTAAGCGGATGGAAAAATTAGAATCCTCGTACGAATTAAGTCAAACTGAACGGATTCAAAGAGAATCCTTCGATCAACTGACTTCAACTTATGATTTACATTATTGTTCCTGGGCCGCCATCTATTACCGGGAAGCCCTCTTTAGCCAACTTCTAAGAAACGAGAACTTCAATGGCAAGACTGTCTTAGATGCACTTTGTGGAGGTGGTCCCGCCACGGGCTATTTTCAAGGTAAGGGCGCTTCGGTCATCGGCCTCGACATCTCACCCGCCCAATGCGCGAAGTATCGACAAAGATGTCCTTCCACAGAAGTCGTCTGTCGATCAATCTTTGATTCCGGATTTCCTTCAGAATCGTTTGATTATGTTTACACCGACTCATTACACCACTTGCATCCCCAAATTCACATCGCTTTACGTGAGCTATCACGAATTTTAAAGCCCGGAGGAAAGCTTATTGTTTGGGAGCCACTGTCCTTATCGCTATTCAATGGCATTCGTTCGATCTGGTACCGCCTGGATAAAAGGTATTTCTGTGCCAATGAAAAGGCTCTTGGCCCGTCCGATTTAACATCCAACGAAGGGCCCTTTCAGCCTCAAAATGTCTACTTCGGTGGGGGTATAGGTTATGTGCTTTCTTTTATGTCCTGGGCCTTGAGATTAAGCCCAAAGCTGCTACGGGAAGGCAAATACCTAAAAT
>JAPKGD010000438.1 GCA_026648125.1 Bdellovibrionales bacterium
TCATTGACGACCGGCAACCTTTTAATTCCGTATTCTCGCATGCGCTGGGCTGTTTCATAAATCCCCTCCGAGACCTTTACTGTGATGGGCTGACTATTCATGACGTTCTCCACCTTAAGCTCCTGTGGTTTCGACGCCGTCGTCAGCGACAGCGCAATATCTCTGTCCGTGATTATCCCGTCGGGGATAGCTTTTCCATTTGACCCATCAATGACCACAACACTACCCACATGATTTTTTTTCATCAATTGCGCGACCTCCTTAAGCGTCGCACCTCTTTCGACTGTCACCACTCGCTTGCTACACACATCCTTCACTGACATAAGATACTCCTTTGTTGGAATTTGTAAAACCACTTCGGTCCACTGCAATTACAGCTCCACTGACGAAGACCCCAAAAATGTAGATAGAGCGAACTATCTTGTGACAAAGTGGCTCAACCCTCACCTCTTATGTCCCATAAATTTAGTCAATTTTGCCTCAAATAATACTTGTTTACTCTTGAGGTCACTATCTTCTGGCACGGATTTAGCTAATCTACCTAATCGCGTTAGACAGCAGCGAAGCTAGTCAGAACTCAAGCGGGTGCAAGCCCCGCAAGCAGAATTGTCCAATTGCTGCTTAAGCCTGGATCAATTATGGGAGTGGTGACACTCCCATAATCAGCTGATCGACAAAGTGTTTGATAAGTTCGTGTTGAGCACTTGGCGATCTGGCAGATTGTAGCGAGAGCGAACCTCAATGGCACATTCGCCTACGAATGTTCGGACCGAACGACAGGAGGCGAAGACGGTGATCGAGCCGATTTAAAATTCGGCGAAGATTAGAAATGTCGGTGAAGTATTGGACGCGAGCAACCGGCAACACCCTCAAGTGACCAGAGGACGACATGTTAGAATTTTGAGTTTGGACGAAAGCTCGGAACCGCTTTTGAGTCGGCAGAGGACTTCGACTCTGGCAAAAGAGGTTGGATAAATTTATGACGTGGGCTCTTTGCGGCTCATAGTATAAATGAAACCAGCCGCCAAGCTTGAAAGTGGGACGGATGAGGTCGATAAGCTCTTTGAAAGGAGTGAGGACCTCTGGAGTAGGGCCTCTTTGATTTTAATTGTTAGAGAGGCTTGAGTGGTGGCGTTGATCATTTCAACGCAAAGCCGAGGATCAACTTATTGTCCCTTTTTGTGGATGCACGAAGTTCTGCTTAAGCAAAGAGTGAATAGGGAAAATCCTCCGTGAAAGACCAGCTCTTGAGCCGATTTGGGGAAATCCCAATGATCGGTTCTTCAAACGTTTGGCGGAGTCGTCGGATGTCCTGGGTGCGCTCAGGACACCCGATGCGCCACCTAAAGGAACCAGGTCCTATTCGTGGATGCAGCACGTAAATTCCACTGAGCACTTTGTCGAATGGGACTATGCGTCCGCAAATAGGACCTGGTTCCCAGAATGCACCCGCTGTCTCATATTGAGTCACAATGTCGAAGTTGTGGGCTGTCGATCATCGGTTGTTCATTAATTTGATGCCCAGTTTACTTAAAGCGAAGAGCCAATAGGCCGCCCGATTGCAATAACTCATCACTTGTAAGACCGGAGGGATGGTCCATGCTTACAAGTCGCTTTTTCAAAGGCTTCTTAGCTTTAATGGGATTGTGCGTTCTCTCTTCTGCTTTTCAGAACTGCGCGAGCGAAGTTGGCTTTCAGACCATTCCCAGCAAAGTCGTGGTGACCGAAGGCGAAGGGTGCGTACCCGGCGATAAGCTTGGCGTTTGGCTTGACCCCAACCACGGGGGACAAATTTTTGATAGTCAGTTTTTGGGATATGTCGTTTCCTATGCGGGCTCAGAATCCGCGTACGATAATTATAACTACTACTCCTATTCAGCTCACCCTATCCACGGCCCCATCCCTTTGGATCATCGTCTCAATGTTTTTTTCTACAACCAAAATGGCCCAAATGAACTCGCATTAAATGTCTTTTCAAACATCGACACTTCAGGCGGATCCGGTAGCTTTAGCGCTCAGCTCTCAACTTTGAACAATGATTTGGTCGATGGCATCATACTCCAGGATGATCCATATAACGACGTGGGCTGCCTTAGAACGTCCGGGAGCCTTGGTTCTTTCAATTACGATTGTAGCTTTAATTACAAAGATAACACGGATGGATTTGTTATGGGTCCATTTGTAACAAGAGATTTTGAGTGAGTATTCCTAAAACCAGCAACATCAACCAAGCTCGATTCTTCTCGGCCAATGGAGCAAGTTTTACGCTAAAAGAAGAGTTCGCGAATATTTCTTCTTTCATCATAAAAAAGGTTGGCGTTGAAACCTGTAAGTAAATCGAAAGCCATCTGATTTTCAACTCGAGAATTCACTTGGTCTTCTTTTCTCAAATTGAGACAGCTCAACGCGGTCTGGGCCACGACCCACATTTTTAGAGCTTCTATTGTCCTGTACTCTTATGAAACAACCCTTGAATGCCGAAAAGAGATCTGAACCAAGCTCTTTAATTTGGGTCACTTCCGAATTGCCTCATAAGTAATGTTACCGAAATTAAATCCCAAAACGGGTCGGTTTATCGGTTTTGTTGGGATGGGGGT
>JAPKGD010000439.1 GCA_026648125.1 Bdellovibrionales bacterium
AGGGCCATGACAACTTCGGACAGGGTGCGCCGCCCACCGTGTCGCATATCGAGCCCGCACGCCCGGTCTGGCCGACGGTCAGCGCGAAGAAGTAAAAGCGGTGAGTGTTAAAGTGCTACGGCAAAACCTGAGCGACGCAGCTTTTGTGAATCAGCTCAAAAGTAAAGGTGTTGCCATTGTCGACACCAATAAAAAATCCTACGGGGCACCTTATCGTGCGGCCAAACGCAAGTACCTAATTCGTGATGATGAGACCATC
Source organism: Bdellovibrionales bacterium (assembly GCA_026648125.1). Lineage (GTDB taxonomy): Bacteria > Bdellovibrionota > Bdellovibrionia > Bdellovibrionales > UBA1609 > JAIBAM01. The sequence continues at coordinate 260 of JAPKGD010000439.1, forward strand.
ACCATTATGGGGAGTGCAAGGTGATGAAGAAAAAATCCATTTTGGTGATCGCCCTGACGCTTTTCTGGCTTGCTTACTTGGCGGTCAACGTGGGCGGCTACATTTATGAAATGAGTATCGTCACCACTGAGATCAACCAAATCCGCTTGCGCGTGGCCGATTACCAATCTTATATCGCCGCCCCCTTACTTGCTGAAGAGCAGCTCGATGCACTCAGTGAAAACCTCAACCAAGCTAAACAAAGCCAGCTCTTTGATTTTTATCAGCTCACGCAAAATGGCAAGGTGGTCACCTCAGGCGGAGACCTTGGCGTCATTCAAGGTGGAGTGCGCGAGTTTAAAGACGGCATCAACATGACTCAAAAGGGCGACGCGGTTTATAAAACAATCTCCTTACAAATTGATGATACGGAATATCGCCTGACCATCGGGCTTTTCGCCAGAAATGCCGACTACATCCGCGAAACCCTCAGCGCCAGAAAATGGGATTTGATTTTAGATACTCTATTAGTTTCGCTGATTTTGGGTGGACTACTTTATCTCGTACTTAAAGATATTCTCGATTTAACCAAAATCTTGCGGCAAAAAAATCGGGGCGGATCGCAGCTGGTCAAAGTTCGAACTCGCGAAGCCGATTTGCTTTTGACCGTGACCAATCAATACGAAGCCATGTCAAAGTCCTTAAAGCTTTCAAATGAATCGCTGGCGGAATCCTTAAGCCCTGCGGTTCGCTATGAATTAAACCAAGGCACCAAAGCACCTCATGTGTTCTCGGCAGTGGTGGTGCGCATTGATGTGAATGGCTATACACAAATGTTTCTCGAGCAAAAAGACGAGTTTGTTTCTGCCACCTTAAATAAATACTTTAAACAAGCGGCAGAAGTGATTCAGCGCTATGGCGGGCATATTTACCAATACGTCGGTGATGAGATTGTTTTTCATTTTAAAGAGTCGGAATTTAAAAACGTCCGGGCCCAGGCGCTTAGCTGTGTGCGAAGCCTTTTTGAAATTGCCGAAGACCTCGATGAGGATCTAAGGCCCCAGGGAATTCCTTTTGGTGTGAAGGCCGCCATGGCACCAGGAAAATTAAGATTTATTCATCTCGATACGGGCTTTGCCTTTGCGGGGGTGCCGCTGATTGAGTCGGTGCGCATGCTCGGTAAAATTGAAGAGCGCAATGCCAATGTGGTCGCGCTTTACTCAGAAGACTTTAAAGATCTTGATTTTTTGGCTGTGCCCTTTAAGCGCCTTCAAGTTGAATTTAAGGGATTCTCCAAACAGGCTGAAATCATTGAGATAAAAGAGTTTGCAAAGGTGGAGAGTGTCCTCGAAGAGAAGGACTGGGAGAGGCTTAAATACTTTCGCTCCGATCGCGATTTAACCGCGGCTCTAAAATTTTTGCGGGAGAACATGGGTCAGCTTTCGCGGCAAGAGTTTGCTGCGTTTTACTCCGTGCTTCGCACCATTCCGGTCGAGAAAGTCGGTGGCTACGTGAGCGAAGCCTTTGCTCAGGCCTTTGTCGAGATCGTGCAAAAGGCCAATGGCGAACAAGAGGGTGATCGCATCGTCGCCTCTCTCACCAATTTGGCCGCACGGCTTTTAAAGTCCGGAGCCTTTGATGAGCGGGTCAGAGAGATTATGGAAAAGAACCTTGAGCACAGCGATCAGCGAGTTCGCGCCAATACCGTACTTGCTCTCGATGAACTCAGCCCAGAGACCTACTCCTTTCGCGAAATGTTTGCTCTGCCTTTTAATCGCGCCGCCGCCGATGCGCTGATGGTGGAGGGAAAGCGCGAATACACGGCCGACATTCATCGCTTCTTAAAGAATTTCTTAGAGTCAGAAGATCCCTTCTTTACGGCCAGTGGGCTCTATGTGCTGGCGAATCTTTATGACTATCACCGGCAAAAGGACCCCGTCGGCTGCCGGAACGCCCACAGGCTCAGCACCAGCAGCGACGTCCCGACCACCCCGCCGATCAGCGCCGTCTCCAGCGTCGGGGCCGGATGCCGGCTGACGTAGTAGCTGATCAGGTACACGCACGAGACGATCGCCGCGACAAAGATCATCCCGTACGAGAAGATGATGCACACAGTGTGAATCCGCAGCATCAGGTCGTCCAGGATGCCCATCATCGGCGTGACCGCCCCTGGCAGCACCTGGTCGCCCAAAAGCATCCCGAAGAAGCCGCACGCGCACCCCGCCAACGCGAAGACCCGCCGCCGCAGCAGCACCTCCAGCAGCAGAGCCAGCGCCACGGCCCCGGACGCCGCCGCCGTGATCGCCTCGAACATGTTCGCCACCGGGATGCGCCCGAGAATCTGCCAGCGC
>JAPKGD010000044.1 GCA_026648125.1 Bdellovibrionales bacterium
TGAGAATGCGCATTGCAAAGATCCAAATGATAAACTTCGCCTGGAGAGTTTGTCCGTCGGGACCGAGTGCGTGGCTGCCATCTGGATTCATCTGCATGCCAACGGCAAGCACGATAAAGGAGATAAGAGCAACACCAGTTACGCCGTAAGTCTCAAATCCGTCAGCTGTTGGGCCAACAGAGTCGCCGGCATTATCGCCCGTACAGTCTGCGATCACGCCCGGGTTACGAGCATCGTCCTCCTTAATCTTGAAAACGATTTTCATAAGGTCAGATCCGATATCTGCAATCTTCGTAAAAATTCCACCGCAAACGCGAAGGGCAGATGCGCCAAGAGATTCACCGATAGCAAAACCGATAAAGCAAGCGCCGGCAGCCTCAGGTGAAACGAGCATCAGGATCGCAATCATAAGTATGAGCTCAACACAGATCAGAACCACACCAATCGACATTCCCGCGCGAAGGGGGATGTCCATGACTGGATAGGGCTTGCGTTGTAGCGAGGCAAAGCTTGTTCGGCTGTTGGCGTAAGTATTTAAGCGGATGCCAAACCAGGCCACGCCGAAGGAGCCAAGAATTCCAAGTATCGACCAAAGAAGAATTAAGAGTACTCGGTCAACGCCAAAGCCCATGAGAAGACCAAAGTACCCAACGATACAGACAGCAATGCAGCCCTCAAGAATCATAAGGAGTTTGCCTTGCTCGATCATATAGGTTTTGCATGTTTCGTAAATGAGCTCAGAAACTTCGCGCATCGATTTATGCACAGGAAGATTCTTGATTCCCGTGAACTCCCACATACCAAAGGCGATTCCGAGGAGAGAAACGATCACTCCCACAGACAAAATCGCCGTACCAGACATATCGCCTAGTAAGGGAAAGTTAACGTTGAGGTTGGGCAGTACCAGGTCCGCTTCAGACGCTAGGGCTGCGCTAGAAAATAAAGCGCCAGCAAGGAAGGCGCTAAATTGACCGAGACGCTTCAGCATGTCCGTCATGTATGTAGTCCTCGTTATATGGTTTAGAAGTTTTCCTTATGACCGGGCGCCGTTTTAATCGTAACGAAGGCGCCTTGTCAAAATCTCAAGAGTAAATGATTATAGGCGGTTGGCTAATTACGCGCCGCGAAGACTAAGTTTGCGTAACCTTAAGGCATTGGCAATCACAGACACCGAACTTAGGGACATGGCGGCACTGGCGATCATGGGGCTTAAGAGGATTCCAAACACCGGGTAGAGCAGCCCAGCCGCTAAAGGAACGCCTAATATATTATAGATAAAGGCAAAAATAAGATTTTGTCGGATGTTTTTTAAGGTCGCTCGGGAAAGGTCAACGGCGCGAACTAAAGTGTTTAAGTCGCCCTTGATGAGAGCAACCCCGGCTGTTTCAAGGGCCACATCCGTTCCGTTGCCCATCGCTACACCCACATCGGCTTGAGCGAGGGCTGGAGCGTCATTGATTCCATCCCCAGCCATGACAACTTTTATGCCTTCAGCTTGGAGTCGGCGGATCACATTGAGTTTTTCTGCGGGCTGAACTTCCGCATGAAACTCGTTGATCCCGAGCTTTCTGGCTACAGCTTGAGCGCTCGAGCGATGATCCCCCGTGAGCATGACGATGCGAAGTCCTCTTTGTCGAAGTTCTTCTAGCGCGGATTCCGCCTCTTCTTTAATTGGGTCATGAACTGAAACTAGGCCCACAGCTCGGCCTTCTGAGGCGATCAATGCGACCATTTGACCTTCGTTCATTAAACTTGTTGCCAAAGACTCCAAGGGGCCGGGGTTAATTTTTTCCTGCCGCAAAAGCTGTGCGTTTCCGACAAGAATCTTGCGATCCATCACATTGCCGATTACGCCTTGCCCGGGAATTGATTTGAATCCTGTGACCTCAAGCATTTCTATGTTTCGTTCTTTAGCAGCCGCCACAATGGCGTGAGCAAACGGGTGTTCACTATTTCTTTCTAGGCTTGCAACTCTTTGTAAGAGGGCGAGCTCGGCGACCTTACTGTCAACAGAGTGAAAAGATTTGAGCGATGCGGCACCTTTGGTGAGTGTTCCGGTCTTGTCGATAATAACGGCGCTGACTTCGGCCAATCGTTCGAGAGCCGTCGCGTCTTTAAAGAGCACGCCCTCCTGGGCACCTCGTCCTGTTCCCACCATGATTGACATGGGTGTGGCTAATCCCAAGGCGCACGGGCAGGCAATCACCAGAACGGCTATGGCATTAATCGCTGCCGTGGAAAGAGAGGCGTCAGGCACAATCCAGTACCAGACACAGAAAGTAAGAATGGCAGATAAAATCACCGCCGGCACAAACCATGCAGAAACCCGGTCGGCCATTCTTTGAATGGGGGCCTGAGTTCGCTGTGCCTGTCTTACGAGTTGGACAATTTGTGAAAGAAGGGTGTTTTCTCCCACACGGTTCGCCTCGATAATGAGAACACCTTGCCCGTTGACGGTACCCGCCGCAACGGTGGCGCCGATGTTCTTGATTTGCGGCACAGACTCTCCGGTGAGCATGGATTCATTCACCTGACTCTCGCCATCGATGACTTTGCCATCGGCCGGAATTTTTTCGCCCGGGCGGACGCGGAGGCGATCTCCAATGCGGATTTCACTTATTGAGATCTCCTCATCTTGTCCATTGGCCATTAAGCGCAAGGCCGTTTTGGGGGCGAGCTCTAAGAGGGCTCGAATGGATTGTCCGGTTTGGAAGCGCGCGCGTAGTTCAAGGACCTGACCAAGAAGGACGAGAGTTGTAATCACTGCGGCCGATTCAAAATACAAAGGTGGGCCATGCCCGTCACTCATCGCTTGAGGCAGAAGTTCTGGGGCAAAGAGGGCCACCAAGCTGAGCCCAAATGAGGCGAGAACGCCAAGGGCGATCAGGGTAAACATGTTGAGATTAAAGCTTTTGAATGAGCGAACACCCTTTACGAGAAGGGGCCAGCCACTCCAAAAAACAACGGGAAATGAGAGCGCGAGCTCGAGCCAGGGGCGAATGTCGCCAGGGATAAAATCGGTCCCAAACAGCATGGAGCCCATGGCGCTAAGGAACACTATCACCGTCAATGGTGTGGCCACCATTAAACGTCGTCGTAAGTCTTTGAGTTCTTCTGGCTCACCCTCGTCCACCAGCATAGTTTCTGGCTCCAGTGCCATCCCGCATTTGGGGCATGAGCCGGGGCCAATTTGGCGCACTTCCGGATCCATGGGGCAAACGTAGTAGCGATTGTCTTTAGCTAGGTTTTCACTTTGAGGGACTGTCTTCGGGAGCAAAAAGGACTTAGGATCCGCCGAAAAACGTGAATGGCATTTTCGACTGCAGAAATAATAGTCCTTATCTTCAAAGTGAATATGCCCACCGGGCGGGTCCTCCGTTGGAACCCACATTTGGCAAACCGGATCCTGAACGAGATGGCTAGATGATTCAGTCATAACGGCTCAATTGTCGCCCGAGAGTCGGCTCGGGTCTAGTCCCCATTCGCGAATGATCTTAATTTCGTCTTCCGGAGACATCGCTTTTTTAAATTTTGCCCCCGCTCGGCCCTTTACAACAGCCTCGCAGTCGGACCAAGATTTGTGACGGCGCAATATTCCATTGACGTAGCTCAAATAGGAATGCGCGGCCTTTTTATCCTTGCCCGAATTGAACTTCATATCGGGAAGCGGCTCAGTTTTAGGCATCTGGCTGAGATCGAATCCGTAATCCCTTAAAGGGCCACTAAAAAGATTTGGTCGCCGGTTTTGACTATAGGCCACGGCAATTTGATCGCAGCGTTCATTGCCTTCGACTCCCGTGTGACCCCGAACATAATTCCAGGTGACCTTAAATTGGGGGCCCCGAGCTCGAGTGAGGTCGACCAACCTTTGCCAGAGGTCCTGATTCGCAACTTCTTCCCCATTGGCCGATTGCCATCCGCGCCTTTGCCAGCCTCCCACCCACTGCGTGATTCCTCGAATGAGATAGGTCGAATCCGTGAACAAGAGAACAGACTGTTCCATGCCAGCGACGTATTCGAGGGCGCGAATGGCGCCGAGCATCTCCATACGGTTGTTTGTCGTGGAGCGGTCTCCTCCACCCAATTCGGTAATGAAATCGTCGGAAGTTAAAACAATGGATCCCCATCCGCCAGGACCTGGGTTTCCTGTGCAGGCTCCATCCGAATAAATCACAATGGTATTGGGCGGTCGAATAGGCATCGGTCCCTCGCGCTGGCTGAGAGACCGATGTGATCAAGAATTGGCAAAAGTTTCAATAGAATTATCGGCGGCCGCAGCTGCGTCGCGAGATCAATTCTCGCTCCTGATTGAGGTCACAGCGAACAAAGCGGCAGTCTCGATATCCGGCGCGAAAACACTTGTTTTCCGCTTCCAGTTCGGCCTGGCGTCGGTCTTCGTCCTGACCCTCGAACATTTGAGTTCGACCTGTTCGATCGCGTCCCTCAAATTTGCAGGCGCGATAATTAAAAGTTTGTTCGCAAGATTCAATACATTCGCCATGTTTTCTTAAACACTCACGGCAATCGGCGTGTCCGGTCCAATGCTCTTCCCAACCACGGTCTGCGGCCGAGCAAGTAATCACCCCGCGCCCGGGTCTTCGGCCCCAATCGTGTCCGGGGCGGCGCCCCCAACCATCACCAGGCCGACGTCCAACTCTGCCGCTGTGATCGTGATCCTGCTGATAGTTTGAGCCACCACCCAAAATCGCTCGTTCGACAATATCTCCAAAATCCAGAGCCTGCGCTGAAGAGCTCAGACACCAAAGCAACGATAACATCCACCAGTTTTTCATTTTTCCCCCTCGATTGTTTAGGCCCATTATGGCCCCGCTTTCATCTCGGACTTTCCAATGAGCAAGGTGCGTACCAAAAGAAATCGGAGTCGAAATGGCGCCATTCCTGTTGCCCGACCGAAAATATCGATGGACTTAAGGCGCGCACTCAGTGCCATATATAAAAATGGGACTTCATCATCATGGTCATAACCATCATCATCATCATGGTCACTTCGATTTCCATGAGGGAAGTCAGACGACAAGTCGGATTGCATTCGCGCTTGTGCTCAATGCGGCATTTACCCTTATCGAATTGATAGGTGGGCTGTGGACGGGGAGTATGGCTGTTCTTGCCGACGCCGTTCATGATTTGGGAGACACCATCTCACTTGCCATGGCTCTTTTTCACTTATGGACCGAAAAGATTGTCGCTTGTCTCGGCTTTGCTGACCGGCACTGTTCTCATAATAGGTGCGGTTGTGATTATCAAAGAGTCCGTCCTCAGGTTGATGAACGGAGGAACAGAGCCTTATGCCCCGGGAATGATCGGCCTTGCGATACTTGGTTTGACGGTTAATGGATTTGCGGCTTGGAAGCTTATTAAGGGGCAAACTCATAACGAAAAGATGTTGAGTTGGCACTTGATAGAAGATGTTTTGGGTTGGGCGGCCGTATTGGTTGGAGCCATTTTACTTCATTTTTGGAATTGGACATGGCTTGACCCCATGCTTGCTTTGCTCATTAGTGGGTTTGTGGCGTGGAATGCTCTCCGTCAGCTTGTTCAAACTCTGCTGGCGTTGGCGCAAAAAGCTCCATCAGGTTTTCAAGGAGAGAGGTTTAAGTCTGAGCTTAAGGAGATTTCGGGGGTATCGGGAATTCATGACTTTCATGTTTGGACACTCGATGGAGAAAGGCACGTCGCTTCAATGCATTTGGTAATCCACCAACTTGAAAAAGGCGCAGAAATTAAGGAAAAAGTTCGCCACCTAGCTCTTCATCATGGAATAGTGCACACCACAATCGAATGCGAAACAGAGAGTGAGAATTGTGGTGAAGACTGCGAACGAGATCGATCTAGTTGAGAGAGGCGCTCATCATGTCGACTTTATGTTCTTTGGCCAGAACTTGCTTCTCCAGGCGACGAACATCCTGACCGAGTTTTCGACTTTGACCTTTAAGGCGCTTTGACTGCTTGTTGAGGCGCTCAATCGCAAGTTCAGCCTGGCGCTTACGGGCGATGAGCCCAGCTTTTTGGCGTTCAAGCTGCTGGATCTCTTTACGGGCTTCGTCTCGGCGCTCACGGGCAACCAGCGCGTTTTGCTCCACTCGATCGGTCTTTGATCGAAGTTTATCTACGCTCTTTTTGAGGGCATCACGGGCCTTTTGCATACGGCGGGCCTCGCTCTCAATTTTGGCGAGGACTTTTAGGTTATCGTTGTAGCGATCCGTCTGTCTTTCGGTGCGTTCGCCAAGTCGCTTGGTTTCTTTACGCAAAGAGGCGATTTGGCTTTCAAGTTGCCGTGCCTCGCGCTCAAGCTGGTTGGCTTCTTTGATTGCGGCCCGCTCAAGTTCTTGCTGGTCAAACATCTCATATTGTTCGGCCTCTTTCTCGACACTCAAGTCATTAACGCTACCGCGGAGCTGATTGCGATCAACGCTGGGCGCCTCCGCAAGTGCAGTTGCAGTTAAAAGTGAAGCAAGAGTTAAGAGTATGGGTTTCATAGTACACCTCGTGGCACACGCCGACCTCTCTTTGGCAAGCAAGGGGGGTGCCGCTCTTTTAGGGGTGTAAATGCTTGAAAATATTGACTTAACAATCAGATGAAGGGGCCAATTTTGGGGGAGGGGACAATCTTTGTCACCAAAATGTGTCTGCTGAGATAATTCTTGCCTCAGATAAGCCACTTAGCCCATTTTGAAGACATGAAGATCATACTTGGGTTACGAGGCTTTTTTCTTACTCTGTGGTTTTTGCTTCACACGCTCCTATGCGCAATCACTTTGCTGATTGGAGCCTTGTTGCTGCCGAGTCGATGGTGGTGTGACTTTGTGATTCGAACTCTCTGGGCCCGACCCGTTTTATGGCTGGGTGGAATTTCGGTTGAGGAGAGAGGATTCGAGCGTTGGCCCGATGGGCTGGGTTGTTTGGTTTTATTTAATCATACAAGCTGGATGGATATTGCGGTTCTTAGTTCCCACCTCCCTCGCATCCCTAGGTTTGCGAGGTGTTAGAGCTAAAAGCCAATCCCAATCGCCCCGCCCGGGGAGTGGTATTGGAAGCGCAATTAGATAAAGGGAAAGGCCCGCTGGCAACGGTGCTGATCCAAACCGGCACCTTGAACGTGGGAGATTGCTTTGTGATCGGCCAGCACTGGGGCCGGGTGCGCGCCATGCTGAACGAGCGCGGAAAACGCCAGAACAACGCCGGTCCTTCTGCCCCGGTGCAGGTTTTAGGGATCGACGGGGTTCCCGAAGCGGGGGACCGCCTGATCGTGATGCACGATGAAAAATCCGCCCGGGAAATCGCCCAGCGCCGCCACCAGTTGAAGCGGGAACAAGATTTTCGCCAGGTGCGCCTGATGACCCTCGACGAACTCTCCCGCCAGATCAAAACCGGGGACGTGAAGGAACTGAATATCCTGGTGAAAGCGGACGTGGACGGCTCCGCGCAGGCGCTCGCGGATTCTCTCTCCAAGCTCTCTACCGAGGCGGTGGAAGTGCGCATCATCCGCCGGGCGGTGGGGCCGATCACCGAATCGGACGTGATCCTGGCCGCCGCTTCCCAGGCCATCATCATCGGCTTCAACGTGCGCCCCACCCTCAAAGCGAAAGAGATGGCGGAGCAGGAGCGGATCGATATCCGGCTCTATAAAGTCATCTACGACGCCATCGAAGACGTGGAAAAAGCCCTGGAAGGCATGTTGGAACCGGTGCAGAAAGAAGTGGTCACCGGGGCTTTGGAAATCCGGGAAGTATTCAAAATCTCCCGGATCGGCTCGGTGGCAGGCTGCTACGTACTCAACGGCAAGATTAATCGCAATTCCAACGTGCGGCTCATCCGCAACGACGTGGAAATTTACGACGGCAAACTCTCTTCCCTGAAACGTTTCAAAGACGACGTGCGGGAAGTGCAGGCCGGCTACGAGTGCGGCTTGACGATCGAGAACTTCAACGACATCAAGCAGGGCGACATCGTGGAAGCCTACGAAATCGTTATGGAAGCCCAGACCCTGAGCCGCCCGGCTGTAAAATAGCGCAGGCGGGGTTTTAATTGGCAATTTTAAGAAGTTTGGCATCACCTGTTTGAAACAAAATCTCGTCGAGCAATGCCCATGATCGTAGCCGTTTTAACCGTGGAGCTCTATTTACCCGGCTCCGCTTCCCTGAAGGACAAGCGCGCGATTTTGCGCCAGTTGAAAGACCGGCTGGCCAACAAATTCAACATTTCCATTGCGGAAGTCGATCACCAGGATAAATGGCAGCGCGCCCAATTAGGGATAGCCCAGGTGGGCAATGATTACAAATTTCTGGAAAAGAGCATGAATACGATTCTCCAGGTGATCGACGAAAACGACGCCGCCGAGGTCACGGAGCATTTGATCGAATATTTGTAACGGAGTGCAAAGCTTCAGCTTTGCAGCATCGGGGAATTAGATGCAAAGCTGAAGCTTTGCACTCCTGAAGAACGAGTATAGTTAGAGCGCAGGTAACTATTCAGGCGTTTTGCCACAGAGGCCACAGAGAGCACAGAGACATAAAAAAATTCCTAATCAAATCACAAATACAGGGATATAAGGCTCTAAATGCTCTCCACGAAGTGGTGGATACCCCCAAATCTTCCTCTGTGACCTCTGTGGTCTCTGTGGCTGAATAGTAACAATTTTAGTAACTATTCAGGCATTTTGCCACAGAGGTCACAGAGCACACAGAGACATGGAAAAATTTGTTGAACAAACCCCTTTTATAGAAAAAAATGTTCCATATACCGGGATAACAGTTCCAAATGCTCTCCACGAAGTGGTGGATACCCAAAATTCTTCCTCTGTGGCCTCTGTGAACTTCGCATGGTGAGTTTATCGAACCATGTGGCTGAATAGTAACAAGGAAGAAATAAAAAGAGTTTGCCTGATCAAGCGGTATCCG
>JAPKGD010000440.1 GCA_026648125.1 Bdellovibrionales bacterium
TCAGTCGGTTCTTGCGACGGAGCTGGCCGAGGGCCGTCAAGAGTACTTTTCATTTTTGTCCTGTTCTGCACAACGTGCGGGAGCTTTGGATTCCGCAGCAATTATTGAGTCTGAATATTTAACTGATTCCGAGCGATCTCAGAAAAATATTCTAGGCACATTAAGCTTTTCTCAGAGAAATGTAGATTTTGACAGCTCTTCTCGAACCTCAGTGTTGGGAGCTGAGGCGAAACTTTCAAAAGTTTTTTTGGATCTTTCTATTGATGGAAGAGTTGCAGCTTATGAGTCAGATAGACAAATGAAAGAGTGGTTGAATCAAGAGGTAATGTTTAAGCACCTTTTAACGCTAAACTCGTATTTATTTGATTGGATGATACTCGGGGGAAAAATCGAAGTAACGGCCGATCAGGTTTCGAAGTTAAAAGTACTCAAAGACATTGCCGGAGCCCTTTCATCGCATAAAGTGATCGACTATTCAGATCGGTTGCTGCTGGCTGATGGGTACCAGCGAGCTGTTTCTCTAAAATGGGATATCGAGAGAGAGAGAATTGCATTAACTGAGGGAATCAATGAGATAACAGGTGAGCCGATTCAATCATTAAGAGAGGTTAAGGCGGCAAAAAATTTGGATGTAACATCCTGGGTAAACGGTGATTCCTCGAATTGGCGATTTCCATCGATTTCGGCGCTTCGGTTGGGAGTCGAATCGGTGAGAGCCAATACCTTGGCAAACAAGAGGTCGTGGTGGCCCAAATTGCAGGCAGAGGTAGGAGCAACGCAGGTTATTAGTGCGGACCCGCGACCTTCGGACTCCGGTGTTAGCCCTTACGCGGGAGTGTCTCTAACAATGAGCTGGCCTCAGGCGGATGTAGATGCATCTTTGGCTCGCGATGCAAAGTTGAGCGCACTTTATCAGCGGCAATTAGATGAGGAAATAAGGGTCATTCGTCACAAGCTGAATCGACTGACAGAGAACTTAGAACTATTAGGGAGCCGCCTTAAGGTTGCCGAAGTGAGAGTGCAAGATCTGGGTAAATTATTTGACCTACAGTCGATAAAATTTAAGTCGGGTAAGCTTTCCTACTTTCAACTGAAAGAATCCGAGTCTGCGCTATTCGATGCCAAGAGAGATCTCATTGAGAATAGTCTTCTGCTCACCAAAATTCAGTTTGATCTCGCAATCTATCGCGCCTTTTCTAAGGGCGCCGGCCTCAAGGAGCTTGGTTGGAAGTGTAGATCATCCGCGCGAGAGCCGAAATCCATTAAGTAAATAGACTGGGCTCTCGCAGTCGGCAGAACACCATTGACAAAATGCGTAGGCCCACCGCTTAGGAGATGGGCATAAATAATTCTTTTGCGTTATTAACATCTATCTGCGCAATAACCTCCGCTGTAGGATTTCTCACAGGCATCGAGGCATGCGCTAAGTCCGGCGTAAATACAATTTGGGTGGTCCTTTTTAAAGGTTGGCCAATAGCGATCTGCACAATAGCCTCCTCCGTAGGATTTTACACAGGAGTTCAAGAGGGCTCTAAGTCCTTCGACAGCACCCTGACAGTCGCTTATCCCTCCCGAACCGCCTCCACAGGTCACTCGAGTGAGAGTATTTGATTCGATAATGGCACTCTCTCCACCAGAGAGATTGAGATCTCCCGCAATAGATGTTCCTGAAAAAAGAAATGATAAAACTATATAGAATCCGATTCTCATAAGACCCCTCCCCCAAGGTGTTTGCTGGTGCAACTATGCGCCTGCAAGGGACAAGTAGCAAAATCGGGTCCAAAGATTTTTAACCTTTTCTGGAGTCGTTTTGGGTCCACTCGAGAGAGACACTTTTCGAAAAAAGTGTCACCCCATTCACGTGCAATTGAGCAACGTTGGCTTTATCTTCACTTTTGTAACGCCGATCCCAAAAGGGTCGGTGGCGAGGGGATGAGATTTTTGGGTGATTCGATTTGGGGAAAGCGAAACACCTTAAGGGGAGGGATGAGAGCTTTGATATAACCCTTCTCACCGTTGATAAGGGTTATTTGGAGTCCGATATGCCGTTTGCCAGCGTCATTAGGCTCCGACTTAACACCAGCAAAGCTCACGCGGGGCCCCTTTGTGGGCCCCGCATTTTTATTGCTGAAGCTATCCATCTCCCTCTAAGCTTTTCTCTAAGATGTCACTTCAAAACGAAAAAGCTGAAAAAGCCGAACGAGTCGCAGAAGCCGCCCTCAAGTTAATTGATAAAGTGGGATTGGGCCGGTTGACCGTCGCTCAGGTTTCACGAACGGCCAAAATATCAAGACCATGGATTTATAAGTATGTCGGATCCAGCCAGGATGAACTCATTGATTTTGCGGTAGCACACTTTGGCCGGGTCATGTCGGCGATGGATAAGAGAACGAACCATGGGAGAGACTTGTTTTCACGAGCACATCCATCCGGCTTTGAATTTCCAAACCACAGCCGACGTCCGACAAGCCTTCAGCCCGCGCACCCTGCCGCACAATTTCTCTCGGCATCTGCAACCGTTGCCCATCGCCATCGGTCGGGTGACCTTTCTCCGACGCGTGCGTGCCTCCGGACGCATCACCGTCCT
>JAPKGD010000441.1 GCA_026648125.1 Bdellovibrionales bacterium
GGTTTTGATGAGATGTTTTTTATTTAGAAACAACCCGGTTTCACTTTTAAAGACTTTTGGCCCCAAATAATGCCCCACGGAATAATTGACCGCATCGCCAATTATCCCCGCCGCGATTAGCATGAACGCCAAAAGATGCACATTGAGTCCACTTGTTTCAATGGCGGCCAAAGCACCTGCCGCAAAGAGTAAAGAATCCCCGGGCAGAAACGGTGTAACCACGAGTCCGGTCTCTGCAAAAATAATCAAAATCAGAATCACATAAAGCCATGGACCCATAGACTGGGCAAGTTCAGCAAGATGAACATCTAAGTGCAAAAATATATCAACAACCTGCGCCAACATGCCTTCTCCTTGACGAGTTAAATCGACTCCCTCATCGTCTCTCAAATATGACGATTAAAAATCGCCGAGATATTGTGTTCATTCTACTCTCAGGCATATTTATCACCAACGCAATTCTCGCAGAACTGATCGGCGGAAAACTCATTCAACTAGGACCCTTTGCCATGAGCATCGGCGTCATCCCTTGGCCTGTCGTCTTTCTCGCCACCGACCTCATTAACGAATATTTTGGTGTTCAAGGTGTCAAACGTCTGACTCTTCTCACAATTGGCCTCATAGCTTACTGCTTTATTATCCTCTTTTTAGCCATTCAAATTCCTGCAACTGGCTTTTCCCCTGTGGATGATGCGACCTTCCAGAAGGTCTTCGGGCAAAGTCTCTGGATCATTGTCGGCTCGATTACAGCGTTCGCATTAAGCCAGATGATTGACGTCTTTACCTTTTGGTTTTTTAGAGCAAGAACCGGCGGCAAGTACCTTTGGCTAAGAGCAACCGGCTCAACCATGGTCTCCCAGCTTATCGACAGCATTGTTATCATTGGTATTGCTTTTTGGCTGCCCGGAAAAGTAAAGACCAGCGAGTTCTTACAGGTGGCGTTCTCTAATTATTCTTATAAGTTTCTCATCGCTGTTGGCATGACTCCACTCATTTACCTCCTCCATGCGCTGATTGATCGTTTCTTAGGAAAAGAAGAGTCGCAGAGACTCATTCAAGAAGCCGCTCGGGTGAGCGAAAAACATCCCTACTAAACTCCACCCAAATAGGCTTTACGAATCTCATCACTGGCCAACAATTGCCGAGCGGGACCTGACATTTTGAGTTCACCAGTTTCAAGTACTAATCCACGATGGGCGACCGTTAGGGCCTGCATTGCGTTCTGCTCTACCAACAATATGGTCACGCCCTTTTTATTCACATCTTCGACCACTTCAAAGATTTTCTCTATCACCTGAGGCGCAAGCCCAAGGCTCGGTTCATCGAGCAATAAAAGTTTCGGATGGCTCATGAGGGCTCTCGCTATAGCGAGCATCTGCTGTTC
This sequence comes from Bdellovibrionales bacterium, assembly GCA_026648125.1. Taxonomy (GTDB): domain Bacteria; phylum Bdellovibrionota; class Bdellovibrionia; order Bdellovibrionales; family UBA1609; genus JAIBAM01. The sequence goes on from JAPKGD010000441.1 coordinate 1,385, forward strand.
TCCCCCAGACAAGGTACCCGCATTTTGATTTCTGCGCTCCTTTAAGCGAGGGAAAAGTGAAAATGCCATCTCTATATCTACAGCGAATTGTTTCTTGTCTCCAACAACCCATGCGCCGAGGTCCAAATTTTCCTCAACTGATAAATTCAGAAAAATTCCCCGGCCCTCGGGCGCCTGAACAAGACGTTTCTTCACAATCACATGAGCCGGAAGATTCGAAATCTTTTCTCCTAAAAATTTCACCTCTCCCGACGTCGGCTTTAACAACCCAGAAATCGTTTTAAGAATTGTTGTCTTGCCGGCTCCATTGCTCCCAAGAAGGCAAACGATCTCACCCTCGCTCACAGAAAACGAGACGCCTTTGACAGCCTTCACAGCCCCATAGTTCACACTGATGTTGTCGAGCCTAAGCATTTCCCGCTGTGCCTCAGCCATGGGTCGCCGCCTTTCCCAAGTAGGCTTCAATGACCTGAGGGTGATGGGCGATTTCTTTTGCCGTGCCCTCAGCAATCTTTATGCCGTAATCGAGCACAGCAATACGCTCACAAATCCCCATGACAAGTTTCATATCATGTTCAATCAGCAAAACGGTGACCCCTAAATCGTCACGAATCTTTCTGATGGTCTTCATCAGCTCATCGGTTTCTTGAGGATTTAGTCCCGCCGCCGGCTCGTCCAACAATAAAAGCTTTGCTCCTGTGGCTAAGGCTCGAGCAATTTCAAGGCGGCGCTGATCTCCATAAGGAAGATTTCTCGCCAATTCTTCACCTCTTGCCGCCAGTCCAACCTTTTCAAGAAGTCCGCGGCAACGATCCGCGCGAGCTTCCTCTGACTTGAGAAACTTTGGAAGTCGAAATATAGAGGGAACAAATCCGAATTGCCTCTCTCCTGGATTGACATCTGAAGCGACCAGCAAATTTTCTAAAACCGATAGATCTTTAAAAAGTCGAATATTTTGAAAGGTTCGAGCAAGACCACGCCGAGTGATTTCAAAGGGTTTGAGGCCCACCAGCGAATCTTTCTCCCAAGCCGTAATGCGCCCTGAAGTTGGCTCATAAACTCCGGTGATCATATTAAAAACAGTCGTTTTGCCAGCCCCATTTGGACCAATTAGGCCAAAGATCATTCCCTTTTTAATCGTTAAATTGAGGTCGGTGACGACTTTTAAACCACCAAATTGAATATTGAGATTGGAAAGA
>JAPKGD010000442.1 GCA_026648125.1 Bdellovibrionales bacterium
ATCACAATCTTTATATTTCCATTCAGCTTTTTAAATTTTTGAGCGGATTTTAGTGCACCATAGACATTTCCTGGAAAGGGACAGCTCAGTCCCACCACATCGGGAGAATGCTCTTTATACAAGCGCTCAGTCTCTGCTTCGATCAGTTCCTCAATATAAGAAGGTGTCTTAGCGTTAAGCCTCTTCAATAATGGATCGAATGAGCTCGCTGAGGCGGCGAGCTGTTCACCATATTTTGAGAGTTGAAATTCGGGATCAATGCTTAGTCGAATCAAGTCAGCGAGATCGTCAATATATAGACTCGCTAAATATTTTGCCCGATCACGAATACCTAAAGTTCCAAAGGCATCAAGAATCTCGGGGTGATCGACGAGATGAGAAAATCGTGGTCCTTCAGGCAGCCAGGTTCGAGCGGCAATTCTTAAGGCTGCAGAATCATCTTTGCCTTGTAAAAAACGAATGACCGCATCAATTGAAGAGAGATATTCGTCCTGCGCCGAGAGAAAGAATGACACGACTTCCGTTTCGTCTCTATCGAGCTCGTTTAACTTACGCTGAGCCACCTTAAATGCGGACTCTAAGCCCGATCGGCAAAACAAACTGAGAACTATGGACAACCCCATATCGCTTTGAACTACGTCGTATCCTTTCTCTCGCAGATAGCCCGTTAAATAAGCGGTCGCTGGGTATGGCGTGTTGATTTGAGTAAAGGGGGGCGTTATGAGAAGCAGTCGCACTTTGGTTCCTATTTGCTTGATAACGCTACGTATCACATGGGGGTTGGGTGAGCAAGGAGATGAATGCGCAAAACTCAACTCGACCTCAGCGCTACCGAAGGCAGCTTTTTACTGTTCACCAGCTTGAACAGAGTGCGCCGAGTTGGGCTTCTAGGCTTCAACCGCTCTATAACGACTGGAAATCCCTCAAACTCTCGGATGCCGAGGCCGCCAGCATCTATCTTTTAATTGGCCTTGAGACTCGACTTCCTGGAAGGTGGCTCGGGGGCAAAAGTCCCACACGCCTTTCCGCCTTTTCAAATGGTCCGCGCCTATCTGATTGGATAGCCCTTTCACCCGTCCTCGCTCGGCATTTCCGCGAAGACACGACCATTGCCGAGGTGATCCATGGCTTTAGCCTCAAAGGAGTGCGTTTGGTTGCTAGGGAAACTCTTTTGCATTGGCTGCAGGGAGAATGGCCCCTTGTCTTGACCGAGCAAATCCCTTCTCCCGTGAAGTTATTGGAAGAGCAGATCTGGGGGCGCCGAATGGTCACGGCGGCTTTTAAAAAAGAGGAGCTCTCCCTCTACCTTCATGACGATCGCGACGCTTTAAGTTTTTTACTTCATGATTTAGGACACGCTGAGCAGTTTTACCGAAATGATTTAAATCGCTGTGGTCAAATCGCAAGCTATCGCCTACTCCACGAGGCCCATTTGGCAGGGTTGCTGTTTGCACCTCGCGCCTATTCAAACAAGTGGGAGGACCAACTCGACTATCTCATCGCTGACTTAAACACTCACCCCCTTCACTTTTGGTCGGTGTTCTGGGCCAGTGCGAGAGAGAATTTTGGTCCTGAAAAAAACCACAACTTTGAGCTTTGGAGAAAAGATCTCTTTTTGCTTTGGAACTTGCCTCAAAGAATTCAATCTATCATGGAGCGACCAAGCCGAAATGTTTCAGCGATTAATTCAGAAATTCTACTTCAATATCTTTTTCAAAGAGGCTCTGAAAAGTTAAATTAGCGCTTCAATCTGGCTCATGACGTGGGGAAGGCCATATTTTTTCTCCACCACCTCTCGAGCCATTCGCGCGTGAGCGCAGGCTAACTTCGAATTCGACAAATAATTTCGGATCGCTTGAGCCAGTTCTTGCGAACTTCGAGGCGCAACCAAATACCCCCAGTCGCCCGACGAAACTATATCTCGCGGGCCGCCCGCATTTGTTGCAATCACGGCCTGACCCGAAGCCATGGCTTCGAGAATCACATTACCAAAAGCTTCCTCATAAGAGGGCATTACAAAGATATCGAGCGAAGCCATAATTTTGGGAATATCATTTCTATGCCCAAGAAACTTAACGACATTATCTAAACCCAACTCTCGCACCCGCTGCTGAAGTTTAAGTTCATACCCAGGCTCGCCCGTGGTCTCCTCGCCTACCAGGATAAAACGCACGTTCTCAAATTCCCGACTCAGTTCAGCAGCTGCTTCTACAAATTCCAGCTGTCCTTTTTGTGGATCTAAACGGCCCACAACTCCAACAACTCGAGTGTCTTCTTCGGCGCCAAACTCCGCTTTTCGAAATGTGGCGTCTCGATGTTTAGGGTGAAAGCGCTCTAAATCGACGCCATTTGGTACGACCACATAGCGACTCTCTGGTACTGGTAGACATGGCAGAAGTGACCGCATTTGTGTTGGATTGAGAGCAATCATTTTCTCAATTCGTCCATAGAGGTGTCGGTATATCCACCCGGTTTTTCGGATGTTCTTTAGAAACATTCGTGCAAATCCAAAGACTCGAATATGACCCAATCCCCAAAGCGCGGGTCTGAGAATCCATAGATTTCTCAGTTGATGAACCATC
>JAPKGD010000443.1 GCA_026648125.1 Bdellovibrionales bacterium
CCACTTGCTCGGGATTAATTCGCGCATCCTTTAGAGCGGCGTCCATAGCCATCGCCGCTCCCTTGCCGCCAGGAGCTGGAGAGGTCATGTGGTAGGCATCCGAAGATACACCATATCCAGTAAGTTCCGCATAAATTCGCGCGCCTCGCTTAGAGGCGTACTCATAATCTTCCAATATTAAAATCCCGCCGCCTTCGGCGAGTACAAAACCGTCACGGTCACGATCCCAGGGGCGGCTCGCCGCTTCGGCTTGGTCATTGCGGGTGGAGAGAGCCTTCATCGCCGCAAATCCGCCAATGCCAAGTCCGCAAACAGCCGCTTCTGAGCCTCCTGCAATCATGATGTCGCAGTGACCTTGGCGAATGTAGTTGGCCGCTTCGCCAATGGCATGAGCCCCAGAAGCGCAGGCAGAGGTCACCGAGTAGTTGGGGCCTTGAACGTTAAAAGCCATACTCACTTGGCCAGCCGCCATATTTGAAATGACCGCAGGAATAAAGAAGGGCGAAATGCGCGATGGACCGCGCTCCATGAGCACTTCTTTTTGTCGCTCAATATTGATGAGTCCGCCGATACCTACGCCGATGATGGCGCCCACTCGGTTGGCGGCTTCTTGCGGCCAGGTCAGGTTGGCGTCGGTCAAGGCCATTTTTGTGGCCGCCATTGCAAAGTGAATGAAGCGATCCATCTTCTTTTGATCTTTTTTATTGATCCAAGGGTCGGGATCGAAATTCTTCACTTCACCCGCAATACGAGCTTCAAACTGAGAAGCGTCGAACTGGGTGATGGGGCCAATTCCGGATTTTCCGGCGATGAGGCCATCCCATGTGGTTTGCAAGTCGTTGCCAAGAGGGGTCACAGCCGCGAGTCCGGTTAGGACCACTCTTCGTTGAGTAACTTCTGAACGAATAAATTTGCTAGCTGCCATACCCCGGTCCTTGCTGATGTAAATCAACGACCGAGCCGGCAATCGCAAAATCGCTCGCTCCTGCCAGCTCCTCCCAGTCCAATTTTCTAAAAACTAAGCCTTACCTTTGCCCTCAAGATACTTGAGAACGTCTTGAACTGTGCGTAGTTTTTCTGCGTCTTCGTCTGGGATTTCGATGTCGAATTCTTCTTCCATGGCCATAACTAATTCTACGATGTCCAAGCTGTCTGCGCCAAGATCATCAATAAATGAAGCTTCGGGCTTTACACGATCTGGGTCGACTCCGAGTTGTTCCTCGATAATCTTAATTACTTTTGTTTGAACGGCCATGGTTCCTCCGGTTCATTATTAATATTTGAATAGTTAATTGGTATAATCGAACGCATTTCACATGTATAGCCCGCCGTTGACCCCAAGGACTTGACCGGTCACATAAGTCGACTCGTCACTCAGAAGGTAGCCTACGGCATGCGCGATATCCTCCACAGCTCCCATACGGCCCAATGGTACACGGGAGGTGATAGCCTCCTGCTGCTGCGCATTAAGGGCGTTGGTCATTTCAGTCACGATAAACCCAGGGGCGACGGCGTTGACACGGATCGATCTTGAAGCCACTTCAAGTGCAAGTGCTCGGGTGAATCCCTCGAGGCCCGCTTTACTCGCGGCATAGTTTGTCTGACCCGCGTTGCCCATTTGGCCAACGACGCTAGAGATATTTACGATTGAGCCTGCTCGGGCCTTAAGCATGTGCTTAACAGCGAGCTTGGAGCAAAGATACGCTCCGCGGAGATTGGTTTGAATAACAGCGTCAAAATCTTCGTCTTTCATGCGGAGAATCAGCTGGTCTCTGGTAATGCCAGCGTTATTCACGAGGCCATCCAGTCGATCAAAAGTCTTAAGTACTTCGTCAAAGCCCGTTTGAACCGAAACGGCATCCGTTACATTGAGGGCCACAGCAATATGGCCCTGGCCAGGAAGATTTTCGCACACCTTCATTGCGGATTCTGGGCTCGCGGCATAGGCGACGGCCACTCGAGCACCTTGTTCGGCCAAGGTTTTGGCAATACCGGCACCGATTCCTCGGCTTCCGCCCGTGACTAAAATGGATTTGCCTTTTAAGCGCATAATTCTCCCGGCTCCTTAAATTGAGCCCGAAACCAAGACGGCTTCTGCGGCTTTGAGTTCCTCGAGCGAATTGATATTCAAGGTGGTGAGATGTTCGGAGTCAATTTTTTTGACTAAACCGGAGAGGATTTTTCCGCAGCCAATTTCAATCAAGCGCTGCGCGCCCACTTCCTTGAGTTTAGAGACGCACTCAACCCAGCGAACCGGAGCAGTCACTTGCCTCACGAGGTTCTCACGAAGGGTTTTTCCATCTGTCACTGCCTCGGCACTTACATTCTGCACGATCGGATGGTTTGCCAAGTTGAAAGTCAATCCGCTGAGAAAGTCGTTCATTGCTTTTTCTGCTGGCGCCATCATCGAACAATGAAAGGGGGCAGAAACTTTTAAGGGAATCATTTTCAAGCGAGATGGTGCACCTTGAAAGGCCTCAGGCGAAAAATTCTCTTGAGCCCAAGTCGCAGCACCAGCCCGCCCACTGATCACGACCTGTCCCGGACAATTAAAATTCGCCGGTTCTAGGGGGCCTTGGTC
>JAPKGD010000444.1 GCA_026648125.1 Bdellovibrionales bacterium
ATGTCTGACTTTCAAACCCATCATTCACCGAAATCCTCTGACGAATTTCATTTTTAAATTGATCAAAGGTTTTAATATGCGAATCCCTCAAAAGGGGCAAATACTCCTTCTTACTATTCAATTGCTCCCAGACTCGCGCCAAGCTTGCTTCGTCTTTAAGGTTTTTCCCAACGTATGCCACCATACTCCTCACTTGAGAAAGCACCATGGTTGTGTCCGAACGAGCGAGCAGAGGAATCGCCCATTCTTCCGCAGAATCCCAAGCCACACCAACGATATGGATGACGCCCTTCTTTGGGACCAAAGTTTCATCTTTTAGCATTCGATTCAGCGTCACAATTCGGCTGTCGAACTCCGTCTGCCGCAAGAGAGATTCAATATGTCGAACCCGATCTCTCAGGCCCTGACTGGCCCCATCGAGATAGCTCACCTCGATGCCGTCGTCATATTTTGGTGCCGGCTTGTATTCTGGGGTCTCATTGATTTTCTGAGGAGCCACTTCTGCACTTCTTGCTGACTCCGCGGCCCTTGGAGGAGCCACCTCTAAACTTCTTGGTGGCTCTGCGGCCCTTGGAGGAGCCACCTCTAAACTTCTTGAGGGCTCCGCGGCCCTTGGAGGAGCCACCTCTAAACTTCTTGAGGGCTCCGCGGCCCTTTTACTCGCTTCGATTTCCTCCTAGCGCTTGCGAAGTCGCTCTTCATAGGATGGCCTCACGACTTCTGGCTTCTTAGCCGCCCGCTCACGAGCAAGAGCCGCCAATCTAGTCGTTTGCTCAGAAACCTCCACTACCGCTTTTTGCGCCACTTTCGTCGCTGCACCCGCCCCGGCTGCACCACCAAAAAAACTACAAAGCACTTTTGATTTTTCTCTTGAAGGTAATGAAGCAAACCCCTTAAAGGCCTCTGAAACGCGAAATTCCTCAATCCGCTTAACTAGCGCGTTCCAATCTTCGACGGAGCGATTCCACCACTTTGACGGCGAATATCTAAAACTCTTAATACTATCCCAAGCCATCGTAAACGGCTTAATGGTCGCGCTATGCACACCTTCAGGAACGCCCTCTACGTAGCACGCTTTGAAGCTGTCCCCTAAAATATCTAACTCAGACATGGGCTCAGCGGTAGGAACAGATCCAATAGCGCTAGCTGGAGCGGTTTCGGAGGCTATAGAACGATTCCCTTTGAATTGCTTCGACTGATCCGCGTGATCTCTTTTGAGTCGGCTCAATACAGAGTCAACTTCGCCCTCATTAAATTTGAAAAAGAAAAGACCAACTTGATTCCCATTTAAGCGTTGATAAATCAGCACTCCATCTTCAAATTGGAATCTAGTGTCTTCAAGATGCTCACTCACTTTTGCATTCACTGAAAATAAAATTGCTTTTTTAAGATCTTGGCTTGTCGCAACCATGTCGAACAGCACGCGATGACCCGCGCTCCTCGGTTGAGCGACAACCTTAAGTCCGATGTCCGCACCGAGCGCCCTCAGAGAGAGATTCAAGGCTTCAGAGATTTCACGCCAATTCTGCTGCGCCAACAAAATTTCACGATTCAGCCTTTGAGTACCTAAAACTTTGCTCTCAACCGAGGCTGGGAGAGCAAATACCCATATGGAGAATGCAAGCAAGAATGACTTTTTCACTGAGATCTCATCGACATATTACTGATGTTCGCTAAATGAAAATAGACTTAGCTTCGGTCCAAATTCCTAGACTTGGAAAAAATTTGGCTTTTGCAACTCGACTTAAGGATTAGATGGTTCCAATCATTCTATAAAAGTCGAAGCTCAGAACATAGGCCGACTCCTCTTTGGAGGCCGAGATCGTCTTAAGACACTCGCTTAAAGTCTTGAGGAGCCGCTCCTTAATGATAAAGGCATCTTTCTCTGAAAGACTTGCGCAAGCGGAGTAGTGCAAATCTTCGGGAACGACATACTGCAGGTGGTTTAAGGTATGAAGCCGCCAATTTGAGTGATGCTTTAGAATCAAGTCCGAATCATTTCCTAAATGAACATGTCGGCTTCCCGGGCTCAAACTCCCTTTTTCGATTTTAAGAATTCCAAGCCTTAAGAGAAAATCCACCATTTCCTGTAGCCGTTGGCGAGGTAAATGCAAGGCATGAGAGAGCTGCTCTACAGACTGAAATCTGGGGATTGCAGAGAGAACATGGAGTGCTCCATAAATGTAAGATGAGTAGAATTTCTCGCGATCCTCTTTAGAAATCTCACTCTCCGCTTGCACTCGATCAGAAATCTTTAGTCTCGCTTGGCGAAGCTTTTCAGTTTGCTGCTTAAAGCGATTCTTAAGCTCTGTTGAGCCTGCGCGATCCTTCATCACCAAAAGAAGAAAGTATTCACCTTCATCTTGAGTGTGCCCAAGAAAGCTATTTACCCGCTCAGCCTGCTCAAGCGACAAATCGGCTCTCTCATTTAGAACCTGAGAAATGAGGGTGAATCGGGGCATTGAGCTAGCCCAGGGAGAGGTGATTGTCCCACTCAACAACGATACCGAGGTCGCCCCCGGCTGGGCGCAGGCGGTGGTTGACACCCTGCACGCCCACCCCGAAGCCGGGATTGTCGCC
>JAPKGD010000445.1 GCA_026648125.1 Bdellovibrionales bacterium
TAGGGATAACAGGATCGCAGGGCAAGAATCTCACGGGATGATAGCTTATTAAATACATCGCTCCGTTTATTAAAAAAATAGTCGAGCATTTTGGGAGGCATTACCGCATCAAAAGCTTTTTTGAAGGTTCGCTCTGGAAGTTTAATGCAGTTTAATTTGTCGATCACAAAATACTTGTAAAAATTGTGTTTCAAGTCATTGTGGCTATAGAGTTTAATGAATCGATCTTCCCAAGTTGTAACATCCGACCACAGGCCAACCGCGGCAGCCCCATTGGCAAATTCATATTCTCCGACAACGCCCCCAGGAATTTTTGAGAAATCGAGAAAGCCCTCATAGAAGTCCGCCCAATCGGGGTTCACAGCGATCACGACTCGATCCAATTTCATGTAGTTTTTGATATAGAGGTAAAAGAATTTGCATAGGGGGAGTAGCAAAGCTCCCCTTCGCTTACGAAAATGTTGTGCAATGGCGAGGGAGGATACTTCGGCCACAATTCGTCCGTTCGACTCCAGGGGCGCTAAATCAAAGACTTGCTCCAAGGGCAGTCCAAAGGGACCTTTGCGGATAATCGAAAGTGTAGCGACAACTTCACCTTTATACTTGGCAATCAGTGTGGTGGTGGTGGGGAGTGCGAAATACTTTACAATTCTTAGTCCAGAAGGGTGAGGTTGACTAAAGCCAAATTCCACAAAGCTGTCATGAAGAATGCCGTAAGCCTTCTCGAGTTCCTCCTGTGTTTCTGCGATCTTTAGTTCGAAGTCTTGATTGGGATGGTCCCCTGGGACTTCAATGGCGCTGCGCAAATATCGATGCCGCAGTGGATAGGGAAGAATGGTCATAATTCGTCTTAAAAGACGGCGCTTATTTGACTTCATACTCAACTATCATTTCGGTCTTTTGATGATGGGGACTTTTGATGTTTTCTTATTTTTAACCGAATCTAGACCAATATCGGGCAAAAGACAGAGGACCTTGGTCGGGCCAGGTTGGTTCATCTACTTGTTCGACTCGCGCACCAATCGTTAGATTGTACGAACGCGAAAGCATTGGTCCCGAATGCCCTAGATGTACCCATCGGGGCCCAAGATTCTGTAGAATCAAGGCGCCGGCATCGAGAAGACTTTACAGTCACTCGATAGAAATCTGATGGCCGGTGAATCGGAAGATGTGGGTCGGAGGAGTCTGTTTGAGGCCATAGGTGTCTTCATAGAGCATCTCGGGCAAAATCAATGAGCCAGCGATGCGTTCGATGACGTAAAAGTCGCCCTTCGTATCGTACCGGACCTTGATGCCTTGGGCGAGCTTCCCTAATCGTTCAAAGAGAGAGAACTCTCGATCCGTTCGGAGATCGGCATGGGAGGCCAACTTGGCCCGGTCAAAGTCTTCGATGGTGTCATTGCGCCAAAGGAGCGCGGCGCGACTTCCGATGACAATAAGCTTCCCGCCGATATTCGCGCGCCTCAGTGCCAGCGCTAGATTGTAAGGCAAGTTCCTGCTGTACGACGCGAACCCCTGATATGAAATTCCAAGGTCAAAATGAGGTATTTCCGCCAGTCCAATATTTTTGGATAAGGCGACCCCGGAGAAACTGGACTCCGTCAATGTGTGGGGGATTGCGTCTCATTTCATATGTGACTGCAATGACTCTGGGCAGGATGCGTACCGTAAGCCGTAGGCAACGGAACTGTCCGGGATTTCGACAGAGTCACTGCTAAACACTTGGGGCATCGATTTTACTGTACGCAGGGGTGTTGGCGCTGGCAAATCAAGTTCGGGATCTCCAATCGAGCCTATGAGATCCTACTCAAAGTCATATTTATCTGTGACGAGGCCGGGGCCGGTAACGACAATATTGAGCTCCTTAAACGCCCCCGGAATCTGACCATGTCTCAGGGACTCTCCCACGGATACTTTGTAGTGCATTGGCGGCGGAGCATTTCTAATAACGAAAGAAGTTCCCCATGGGAGTTGTGTTACTTGGATTTTTTAGCCGGTTAAGGGATAGCATACGTTTAAGAATCTCAAAATCTAGGGTCCCGTAGTTAAGGCCCTCTTCAAAGTACGCCGACAACAGATAGGGTGGAGATGGTTGTCAGGTGTGATGAGGTCGGGACCGAAGCCAACACTCCTGGCCGGGATTTTAAGGGGCTCACTGATGAAGGTTTGTATTCTCTTGGCTGCTGAATCATAGGCGATGATGATCATTTCACCTCGGAGAGAATCCGTAAATGGGTTACTTCCACGCGAGGTCATGGCGTCAAAGCGAACCGTATATTCCATTTCGGCCCAGGCAACAGGGTTAGCAATTAGACTGAATATGGCTACCATGGCACCAAGTCCAAGTCGAGAAATGTGCCTATGAAAAGTCGAAGATTTCATTGAGGATCCTATTTTTCGCCAGAAGTCTGTATACACCATCTGTTGCTCACGTCTGAGGTTAAATCCACTGAATAGGACGGAGTATATACCACCGAGGCGATCCGGGAATAGAGCCATGTAAAAGTGAAAGGACTTTGCAGAATATGGAAGGTCACGGAGTTTCCGTGAGTTCGTCAACACTCAG
>JAPKGD010000446.1 GCA_026648125.1 Bdellovibrionales bacterium
GGTACGCTTTAACCAGCTTCGTGTATACGCCGATGTACACCAAGTCTCTCCTTTTTAATAAAAGCATCGTCCGAGGCGAAATCAGCTTTGTTGGGGGCGGTGGTGGCGCCAAGTTCCGTGACTCAGGTATGCGTCCCCTCATTTCTTTAGGACTTTATCTTCGCTTTTTCTCCTCAGAGAGCCGCTCTTGGAAATTCGATTTTCGCAACAACATCTATTTTGAAAGCTCCTTAGGCGCAGTGAACTCCATGTCGCTCTCTGTCGCCTATGCCTTTCATTTTGGCACTCCTCAGACCACTCGGCCTATCGAGGACATCGATGAACTTTAAGCGAATGCGCTGGCTCCTGTTCGGCACTTTACTTCTGACTTGGACATCGGGCGCTCAGGAGAGCCCCACGCCTTCCGTTCCCGCGGGTCAGAGCACAGATTTAAATGAAGCTTTTTTAGCGACTAAAGAAAAACCCTTCGAATATGTACCCGTAGATCCACAATTTTGGGAAAAGGTGGAGCGATATCGCAAAGAAGGCAATCCCGTCGGCCTTGTGGTCGAAGGCGCAAGACAAAGCGAGTCCTTTGATGAAGGCACCCCAGATAGCGCCGAGGGCCGGCTGGTGCTGGCGCAAGGGCTTGCATCAAAAGGCCTAATCTATGCCGCACAAACTCTTCTTACACAGCTCGCTATTGAGAAAGCCGGCACTTCAATTGCCGAAGCTGCACTTCAGGAGCTTTCTGCTTTGGCGATACAACACCACCTCGACACGGAGAGCTTCGAGAACCTCCTGACGTCTTATGAATTTGGCCCCCTACATCCAGAAATCGAGTCGTTTGTTGCCTATTTTCGCTATATGTACAACCTGCGCTACGGCTTCTCGAAATGGGCCAAAGTTCAACTCGAAAAAATCCGTCCTGATTCACCATGGGATTTTGAACGCCGCTACTGGCAGAGCATCGGCGACATCGCCCGGGGCAAAATAGATCGCGCTGAGGTCACCCTGAGGAGTCTTCTTGAAAATCCAAAGACCCACGAACGCATTAAACAATGGTCCTCTTTGCAAACAGCACGCTTACTCTTTGAACGCGGACAGTTTGAGCCCGCCCACGAAATTTATCGCAATCTCGGAAATCTCGGAGTTAGGGAAAAAGGGCGCCTGCTTCTCGAGATCGCTTGGGCCAAGTACTACCTCAAAAGCTACGATAAAGCCCTGGGGTTACTCCACGCATTGAGAGCGCCCTATTTTGAACCCTCTCTAACTCCTGAGCGTTTTATCCTAGAAATTCTCATCTACCGCGATCTCTGCCACTATGAGGCCGTGGACGATGCTGTTCGCCGCTTTCGCGAAAGTTTTCGCGATTCGTTTCTAGCTATTCGCAAGCGCCTGCCACTGAGGGAGGACCGTGCACTGGTGAGCCTTGCTCTCTTAGACCGAGATCTCCAAGAAAAGGCGAACCTCATAGATCACCTTCGCCGAGAGACAATTGAACTCGAAAAATATAGCTGGAACGGCTTTCGTTTTTTTCGCCCTCTCCTTGAAGAGTACAAACGAAGAGACCGCACTCTGCAAAGAGAACTCGACCTTGTTCTTGAACCTCGGACCCGCGACATCGCCGAATTTTTACTCGATACGGAAGAGCAGGTCCAATTTTTAGACTATACGTCAAAGTTGGATGCCCTTCGAATAGTAAGGGCGGGCGAAGATCGAAACTATAAAAGCGAATCCATTTCTTATCTCACCTTTGATTCCATTTTTTGGCCTGTAGAAAATGAATTCTGGTGGGATGAATTTGATGATTTCAAAGTTCTCATTTCAAGTCGCTGCAATCAGACAACTTCCCCTGCTGATGAAAAGATGGAACGGGAGTTTGAATGAGGATGCGAATTTACCTGTTGGCTCTGTTTTTTATTGCTCCGTTGGCTCGCGCCCAAGTGCAAGGAATTAGCCTCGAGCAAATGCGACGGGATTTAATAAAACTCGACAAAAGCGTCGATGAGACCAAAGAGAAAATTAAAAAAGTTAAAGATGCTCAATTTTTGCCTGACCTTTATTTTGCTCTAGGTGAGTTTCTGGTCGAAAAAAGCCGCTATATGTATGCCATTAAAGTTGCAGAGAACCCTAAAACCCCCATTGAGGAACTTGATTTTACGGCAGAAAAACGCCCCAAGCTTGAGGCTATCCAAGTTTACGAGACAATCATTGATAAATTTCCCAAATTAGAGGAACGCGACAAGGCCATATTCTACCGGGCTCACGAACTAAGGGAATTGGGGCGCCTAGAAGATATGCTACGCGCCTACATTCAACTCACCAATGAGTACCCGAATTCAATTTATTGGACGGAAAGTCAGATCATCATCGGCGACTATTTTTTTGAAGAGAAGAAGGACATGGATTTGGCCCTTGAGGTTTATCAAAAAATCCTCAAGCGGCCGCCGGGTCCCTTTACTCCTTTAGCCAATTACAAGATCGGCTGGGTTTACATTAACAAAAGTAAATTTTTGGAATCGCTTCTCAGCTTTGAAAGAGTGCTCACACAGAACCAGGACGTCGATCTCTCAAAATTACCT
>JAPKGD010000447.1 GCA_026648125.1 Bdellovibrionales bacterium
AGGCAAGGCACGCCACGGCCCAATAGAGATTGGGAGAGAACGCAAGCAGGGCCACGTAGCCACCCCAGAAGGAGGCAGAGACAATGACGCCAGCGCCTTGGCGTCGAACTCTGCTTACGTATCCAGAAAACAAAGAAATAAACATGGCTCCAAGGGGTAGAGCCGCATATAGCCACCCGGCCGCGGTCGCTCCTCCCCAGCCTTCTGCGAGGGCAGGGTAAAGAGCCATAGGCATGGCAAAGATCATGGCGACAATATCAACGATATAGGTACCTAAAATCACCGGTTGGGAAAAGGCGTACTTGAATCCATTTTTAATGCTCTTCCAACCCGCCTTTTCTTCGGACTCTGGTTTCGGCACGGGCTTCATGGCCCAGAGGCACACAAGAGATGCGAGATAGGTGAGGGAGTCGATTAAATAAGTCCACTTTAATCCATAAGCTGCAATCAGCCAGCCACCCACGGCAGGAGCGCCAACGGCTCCAATGGCATAGCGAAGAGAGGCAAGGGCTGCGACCGGAGCCAAATCCTTTTTTTCAACGAGTTGAGGAGTCAAGGCTTCCATTGCGGGTCTATGGAATCCAACAAACACACTGGCAAGGGCTGCGATGACAAATAAAAATACAACAGACGGCTGTGGCAACATGGTGTTGAGAGCCATTAATAGGGCAGTGATGGTCAATAGCCCCTCACTGTAGAGCAGCAGTCGCCTTCGATCCATTGTATCGGCAATAGCACCTCCATAAAGACCGGCCAGCACCAAGGGCGTTAATTGAACCGCCCCTAAAAGACCGACGATAAAAGAACTCTTCGTGAGTTCGTAAATCTGATAGGGAATTGCCACATAGGTCATCATACTGCCGAGAAAGGAAATCGTCTGGCCAAGAAAGAGAAGACGGAACTCGCGGTTTTGCTTGAGGGGGCGAAGGTTAATCAGCATTTTCGCAATACAATCAAAGTTGAGACTAAAATCAATGCCTATCTGATTTCGTCTTCACCGGGGAGGGCAGAATCTTTAATTACCCCCTCACAGGAGGCGGCCGGTGGTGGAAAGTAGATTGTTAAGTTGCGAGTTTTCTTGGCCTCGTAGAGGGCCTTGTCGGCCCGTTCACGGACTTCAGCGAGACCCTCTTGATCGTCTGCAAACTGAGAGATTCCTATAGATACTGTCTTTTTGAAGAATTGCTGCTCACCATTGAGGTCAATGGCATTAAAAACATACTGCTGAATATTCATTCTCAGACGGGTCATAATTCTGAGCGCGGACACGACGTCTTTGGCGTCAAAGATGATTATAAACTCTTCGCCGCCCCAACGGCCGGCAAAATCATCTGTTCGCAAGGTGTCCGCAATTATTTGCTGCATTTCAGAGGCGACTTGCGCAATTACAACGTCCCCTTGTCCATGCCCAAAGGTGTCGTTGACCCTCTTAAAGTGATCGATATCCAACATAGCGACGAATGTCTCATGCTCAGGGGAGCTCACTCTTTTATCAAATCGGCTGGCAATACCATGGCGATTCGGCAATTTGGTGAGAGGATCAAGATAGGCCCGGTCGGCTTGGGCTTGGAGTCGAATCATTTCAGCTCGGACTTCATCACAGAGGGACTGGAGCTTCTGAATGGCCTGCTCTCTTGGAAGAGCGGCCATCTGGAGCAATGTCTCAGGGTTAAGCTTTGATAAATCACATGCCGCCCATCCGGTGGAAGGGACAAAAATTGTCATGACTGTGACAAAAACACTCAAGCCAAGCCGTTTCATTCTTACTAAGCTCCAATTGGGTGACGGACCGGACTACCAATTCAGTAATTATGCCAACAAATCAAAGCGCGAATTGAATCATATTAAATGCGACCGACGGGGGTAGTTGAATCACGGTGGGCGCACTAGACCCCCCGTTGAGTCATGGTCCAACCACACCTAGGATTGTTTTTACGAGAAATAATTCTAAGGGGAGGACCATGCCTAACGAGGTTAAACGCATCTTATTGCAAAAGTTGAAGTTGAGGTACCTGAAAGGCTCAAGACGGCAGAAAACTTTGATCCTAGACGAGTTTTGCGCCACCACGGAGCTATCGCGTAAACATGCGATAAGGCTCTTAAACGGTGAGATAAAATCACACCGAAGCCACCCTGGCCCAAAGTACATGTATGGCGACGATGTCAGGCGGCACGTGGTCATACTTTGGGGGAAGATGGGTCGGATTTGCTCCAAGAAATTAGTGGGAGCGATGAAGGATTGGCTGCCATTTTACGAGGGTATCTCGGATGAGACGAGGTATTTACTTAATCAAGTCTCGAGTTCAACGATCGATAGGATTTTGCGTCAACACAGGGGTCTTGTGGCGAGAGGATTAAGCACCACGAGCCCGAGTTTAATTAAAAACAAAATCCCTTTGAAGCTTCTCGATGGCACAATCGAAGAGCCAGGCTTTATTGAGGCCGACACAGTTGCTCACTGCGGAACGAGTATGGCGGGAGAGTTCGTAAACACGCTCACAATGACAGATCTATACTCAGGGTGGACGGAGACAAGGGCTGTATGGAGCAAGCAAAGCCAGG
>JAPKGD010000448.1 GCA_026648125.1 Bdellovibrionales bacterium
GACAAGTTGGCGGCGGTCGATTTGATCAGCTCGAATTGTAACACTGGTGAAAAGAAAGAAGAGAATTACAAGGGATCTCATTATAGCCATCCTTCACAGTTCTCGGGTAATTCTCGAACCGAATATAGAAGTGGCCTCATGTCTTCGATAAATTGCGAGTCAACGACCTGAGGGAGCTTAATGATGAGTTGCCCCTGATGTCGGGAGCCATCACACTTCCATTGAAGTTCTCCCAGAATATGCGAATCGGACTTTCTAAATCTTCGAAGTTTTGTGAGGACTACATCTGTCTTAGAACAAGGTACGGCTTGAGCGATCTTTTCAGTGATATCAATTGTACCTGCCGCAAATTCGGCAAGCATATTGACGCGCGATTCGCCATTGGGAGCTTGTGCGCCGATCAAATGTATCGTTACAGCAGGCCTTTCGAAGGTCAGGGATTGGAGCTTTGTTCGCCCCTGAACCATATGGACAAGTCGATCCTCAATCCTTTGGAGGGCTGAGTTTGTGGGTACGAATTTAAGCAAAGGGGAATGAATGAAGGCTCGCCAAGCCAATCGGGCAAGCTCGCTGACCGATTTAGGTTGATCCTGAGTGTCGTAGAGATCGGCCATACTAAACTGAAGATCACCATTTTCTAAGTAGGCATAGGACGCGCTTTGGGTTGGCACAAAGCGAAGCGGAGTTTGGCCAACAAGGGCAAATTGACGGTGATTAGTGACCGAGGCGACAAGCGACTTTTCTTCGACCGTTAAACTCTGCCAAATGGGGTCATGTTTAAACGAATTGAGTGTGCGTTCTAGCGATCGAAATTCCATAATGACAATCATCTCGGCAAAACCGCCGCCGCCCAATATAACTCGGACTCCCGAAAAGCAATTCAAGCTAAAAAGGAGAGTCGCGAGGGTGACAAGATTTCCAATTCTCTTCACAGTAGATCCTTTTTGGTTTCAGTTTCTATTTTGTTAGGCAGCATAGTGATGCATTGTAAGGAAAAGCAGACGACCTGATCACGGGGCTTGCTTGTAGATCCATATTTGGAAAGCAAATTGAGAGTGGCTTTTTGTAGCTCTTGCCGAAATTCTTTCCATTCCGCTTGGGACATTGAAAAGCTCGCAGAGATATTCTCTCTCTCAGAATAGGGTTTTCGTTCAACGGCTTCGGCCTGCATTCTCAGCCACTGTTGGTGAGAGATTCGAACCGCCTGATCTGGAGTTTCCCCTCCGACAATGGTGCTGTCTGAGGTGAGTCGATATCGTCGACCTTTTTCCGTTCTTTCACTTTCAATCAATTTGAGTTTAATCAAACGCTTGATACCCTCACTGACCTGTTGACTAGAAATCCCTAGAATCTCAGCGAGCTCAGATCGTGAATAGTTGGCGCCCTCGAGACCTAAGATTTCGAGTAAGACAAAGTGGTACCAGTCGGCGATGAGGTAAAAGCGATCTCGACTTAAATAGGTGTCGGGAGCTTTACGTCTCTGTGAAACCCGAATCGATGCCGCACTTTTGGCATCTTTGGTGCGACCAAATCGAGCTTCTACCAGATCCCAAAGATGTTCAATTTGTTCGTTCTCAAGTTTGAGCCTCGACCCAATAGATCGGACTCGGGCGAGGCTCAGTCCTTGGCGGCCAGCCAAAAACTCACATAGAAAGGACGGGCTCATCTCTAAATCTCGGGCAAAGGCACGCAGCGAATAATTGGGGTTACGGTTCTGCCGCAGGCTGAGCTCGTCCTGTAAATAGGCCCGCGGGTCGGCGGGAAAGTAGTTGGGGATCATGGGTAAAGACCTATAGCCGAGCTCTGCGGTGCAGCGCAACAACAAGCCGAACGTTAGCGAACGTTTTGTTCGGCCGACCTATTTTCTGCCGAACACTTCCATAGGATAAGCATTATCAACCATTAACATTTCGCTGAGGGAGGCGAGAAATCATGAAGCGACTAATGATACTGATATTAATTACAGGACTGCAAAATGCCTGGGCAGCGACGGGGGAGATACGTACGGAGAGTCCCAAAGTTGAAAAGCAATGGGGTGGCTATGTGGGTTTAGGAAATCCTTACCCGACTTTGCTTGGACTAAATGTGGCTTGGAATGCAACCCCGCATATTAGAGCAACAGCTGGATATGGTGAGATTGAGGTCACCACTTCTGTTTCATTCTCCAGTTCTGGCTTTGTAGAAGAAAAAACAAAGGCGCAAACCTATGCCGTAGGTGCGGATTACCTTTTTATGGAGGGAAGTCTTCGCCCCCTCTTCGGAGCAAAAGTCGGGTACTTCGATATCTCGGGAAAGGGAGATTTTGAAGTTCAGGGCATCGATAAATCAACGGGCCTTCTCTATGGAAATCTCGGAGTAGACTGGATTGCAGCAAGTGGTCTTAATGTCGGAGCCGGTTTTAATGTGTCTGTACTCGGTGGATCGGGTGCAAACTTTTATGCCAATCTTGGATACTTCTATTAAGGAAAGGGAGAAAAATGAAAAATTTTATTTTACTTGGATTGGGATCGGTAATGGCACTGGTTGGCTGTCAAACAGTTCCGTACCAAGGACA
>JAPKGD010000449.1 GCA_026648125.1 Bdellovibrionales bacterium
AGTTCAACCAAGCAGCTTTGCGGATTCTCAAAGAATTCTTCGGGATGAGAGAGAATGTGGGCGCAGAAATTCATTTGGCGAATAAAATCGAGATTTGGCATTTGTACGACGTGCCGAGCGCCTCGGTCGACGATAAGGTTCATCAGCTCACGGTTTTCGATGCCTTTGCCAACGATGATCTGCGAGGGGTCGGAGACATTAATCTGATCAGGGTCGATAATCGTGATTTGCGTCCCCGCAGAGCCGCCCTGAAGGCTTTTGAGTGTGCTTTCGACTTCCTGATCCTTACCTAGGTACCGCACTTTATTCTCCTTATTGGAGCCTATTCCTTTAGCTTATCGGCGACATTCCTCTCAAAAATGGAGGGCTTCACCTAAACTTTAGAAAAATCCCCCCAATTTCTAATGTGTAAGGACTCACCCTGAGATTCCAACCGGAATTGGCGTCTCGGAAAATGACCGTTAAATAAGCCATACGGACTTTGAGTCATGGAATTGAATGTAATGCGATTCAAGGCAATTGTTGCGAGATTGTATATGCGCTTCAAACCGCGACCCATACCTGCTGCTGAAGTGAATAAATTCTGTGATTTTTTCGATCGATTTGATACGACGGGGGATTCATGGAGGTTGTTATGAGACACTTTTTTACTCTTATTTTTGTATTCTCTGGCGCCGCATTTGCGGATTGTAAGGCCACAGCTCCCAATCAGGCCGTCTATCCGGTTAAAGGTATGACCTGCCAGGCCTGTGTTGATGCGGTTGGCGGGTATTTTGGGAAGCAGAAGGCGGTCGCGAAGGCGGAAGTGGATTTGGCGGGCAAGTGCATGGTGCTGAGCTTTCGTGAACAAATGAAGTTGACTGAGGGAGAGGTCGCTGAAGGGCTTGAAAAGCTCGGATTCGAATTGGCTTCTCAGACTTCCAAATCCAAATAATGACGCGCTCACCCTAAGGTTTCTGTTCTGTATTAAATCTGCTACTTTTAAGCGTATTTAAAATCGGATCATTTTCTCAAGGGAGATAGCTATGCTTAGCGCGCTCTTCAATGTCGATGGCATCATGTTTGTGATGCGCTGGTTGCATTTCTTTTATGGTATTACTTGGATTGGTCTTTTGTACTATTTCAATTTTGTTCAGGGCGCGTTCTTTAATGAGACCGATGCTTCGACAAAATCCAATGCCATCCAAAAATTGGTTCCCCGAGCTCTTTGGTGGTTCCGCATGGGTGCTTTATGGACCTGGGTTACGGGCGTTGTGATTCTAGGATACAAAGGGCATCAATTAGGTGGCGAATTTTTAAATACCTCTTACGGTCTCAATATCATGATCGGATTTTTGCTCGGAAGCTGCATGGCCGGTAATGTGTGGTTCGTGATTTGGCCCGCACAAAAAGTCGTCATTCAATCGGCAACTCAAGTGGCCCAAGGTGGTCAGGCTTTGGCCAACGCTGCGGCGATGGGAGCAAAGGCGGGACTCGCATCAAGACACAATACTTTGTTCTCCGTGCCCTTGTTGTTCTTTATGGGCGCAGCATCTCACCTACAGTATCAAGTGACCAACGGAATGCTCTTTTTAGGACTCTCTACGTTGTTGATTGCCATTCTTGAGTTGAATGCCCTTAAAGGAAAGCTCGGGCCAATAACTTCAGTCAAAGGCGTGATCACTTGGGGATTTGTGCTGACAGGTGTGTTCATTCTTCTCGCCACTGTGACTCAATGAGGTAGTTATGTTCAGGGCGCTTTTGGTCGGACTGTTTCTTATGACATCGTCCATGGCCTGCACCAAGAAGGCTCCGCAAGCTGATGCGGGGCCTGGCGCCTTAAGTGAGAGGGGGAGAAAAGTCTATTTGGCTTCCTGCTCCTCCTGTCACAATCTAGATCCAACTAAAGATGGCTCGTTGGGCCCTGCGGTGGTCGGATCCAGTTTAGAACTCATCCAACATCGAGTTGTGACCGGCGATTATCCTCCTGATTATAAGCCCAAAAGAGAAACGCGTCTGATGGTCGCATTGCCTCATTTGAAAGAGGATGTGCCGGCACTTCACGCCTATTTGAATTCAATTTCACAATCCGGAAAATAAATGTTTCAGCTTGGAATAGACCGCTTTGTTTCTGATCCAAAAATGTGGAGTCGCCTCAAGGGAAAGCGGATTGCGCTTCTTGCGCATCCAGCTTCGACCACAAGTCAGTTAGATCACGGCCTCGATCGAATCATGAAATTAGACGGCCTCAATGTTACGGCGGCCTTTGGTCCCCAGCACGGCATGCGTGGTGAAAAACAAGACAATATGATTGAAAGTTCAGATTATCGTGACCCCGTACATGGGATACCCGTTTTCTCCCTGTATGGAGAGGTTCGACGACCAACGCCAGCGATGTTGGATACTTTCGATGTTTTACTTGTCGACCTTCAAGATGTCGGATGCCGAATTTATACCTTTTTAACGACTTTATTTTACCTCCTAGATGACTGTACCAAGGCGGGAGACAAGTCCATTTGGATTTTGGATCGGCCCAATCCAGCGGGGCGTCCCATCGAGGGTTCCAAATTGAAT
>JAPKGD010000045.1:0-3412 GCA_026648125.1 Bdellovibrionales bacterium
CATAGCATTGTGAGCTTTTTAGAGCTTATGGGCTATCAGTTTACCGGTTGCCACAGTCGAGGCCTGGCTTTGGCTCGTGACAAAGCAACAGCAAAAAAAATTGTGGCTTATCATGACGTATTGACACCTGCTTTTTTTGTCGTTTCTCGCAAAAGTCGAGCGATCCAGGTGCCCAAAGGAATTCGGTTTCCACTCATCGTTAAATGCCTCACCGAGGAAGCCTCCCTTGGGCTTACAAAAGAAAATGTAGTTCATTCACAAAAAGATTTGAGGGCACAAATTTCGAGAATGTTAGATAACCATGAGGCGGATCTCTTGGTTGAAGAATATGTGAGCGGTCGAGAAGTTTACGTCGGTGTTCTCGGCAACGATCATGTTGAAGTCTTGCCCGCGCGAGAGTTGCATTTTGGGCGTTTGCCAAGCCGATCTCCAAGGATTGCTTCTCGCCAGATAAAGTGGAGTGCAAATTTTAGGAAGAAATTTGGAATATACACCAGAACCATTAATCCGTCTGAGGTAAAGCTATTGCGAAAATTGAGGCAGGTTGCGGTGCAGATTACGCAGTCTCTCAGAATCAATGGGTATGCAAGGCTTGATTTTCGTATTGATGGGAGGGGGCAAATTTATTTTATTGAAGCCAACCCCAATCCCCAGATTTGTATGAAGGAAGACTTTGCAGACGCGGCTCAAATTGCGGGCTGGAGTTATGATGAACTGATTCAGCGGATTGTTGATTTGGGACGCTCGGCGGAGGCAAATCCGCCGATGCAGATGTAGGTCAAGATGGCGGGACTGGGACTAGAAGGTTTGACCCCTGCATGTCGAGCTTTTGTGGAGGCGCGTCGGGAGGCTCGTAGTTATAAAAGGGGAGACCGAGTTTATGCGGTCGGCGCGCCCGCTTCTGGAATTTATATTTTAAGAAAGGGCCTGGTCGGACTCGTTTATCAGTCTGCAAAAGGATCTGACCATCTTCTTCGGGTGTTTAAGTCGGGACAATTCTTTGGTCATCGCTCCTTCTTTGCCGATGAGCCGCATCACGCCACAGCCCTCGCTCTAGAAGTGGTTGAAGCCGATTTTGTGCCTCGGGAGGCTGTTGAGCATGTGTTTAGAATGGACCCCAAATTTGCGAGGATCGTCATCGAATCTTTAGCGAGAGAACTTCGTCACGCAGAAATTTGGCGAGTGTTGGTGTCCGAACAAGACGTGTTGGCACGTACAGCCCATAGCGTAGTGATTCTCAAAGATTTGGATCCTGAGCATCCTTGGACCCGGGCGGAGATTGCAAATTTTTGCGCAAGCACGGCCCCATCGGTTGTGCGGGCTTTAACTGAGCTTGAGTCGAGGGGACTGATTCGCCAGTCTGGGCGCTCGATCGAAATAATCGACAGATGGGGGCTCCTTCAGATCGAAACTGAGACAGTTTAGCCTTGGAGCTTTGCGTTTTTTGGGCGAACATTGTCGGCCGACATCAAAGAAAACGATGATTTTGGATTAGATTGGAATCAACGGGAGGTCATCTAGCTATGAGCATTGAACAGATAATCACACCGCTTATGGGCGGCATTCTGATTGGACTTGCTGTAACCATTATGCTGGTTGCGAACGGGAGAGTGACAGGTATAAGCGGCATCATAAATGGTGCAATGAAGCGCGTGGAAGGCGATACGCTTTGGCGAGTCGCGTTTATATCGGGGTTGATTAGCGGTGGACTCGTGCTCTTTGCCTTAAAGCCCGGGGTCTTCGAGAATACCACAGGATTAGGATTCGGGCAGATCGTGACCGCCGGATTTATCGTGGGCTTTGGTACTATCTTGGGGAGTGGATGCACAAGCGGGCATGGTGTCTGTGGGATTTCCAGACTTTCTCCACGTTCATTGGTTGCGACGATTACCTTTATGTTTTTTGGAGTCGTTGCCGTGGCAGTCGTTCGGGCTCTGACGGGAGGTGCAATATGAAATCTGAAAAATCACGGGCTCGCGCGGCCGTTGCCTATCTCGTTGGATTTGTGTTTGCAATAGGGTTGGGTCTAGCAGGAATGACTCAGCCACAAAAAGTGATTGGGTTTCTGGATGTAATGAATTGGGATCCCTCACTCATTTTTGTGATGGTGGGCGCGATCATCGTACATTCGTTGGCCTATGTGTTCATAAAGAACAAAAAGTCACCTCTTCTCGATGCCGCATGGCACGTGCCAAAAAGTAAAGAGATTACACCGCGTTTGATTATGGGCTCGGCACTTTTTGGAATTGGCTGGGGTCTTGGCGGACTGTGCCTTGGGCCGGCCATTGTTTCCCTTGGGTCGGGGCAACAGAGCATTTTTGCATTCGTACTGGCTATGTTGTTGGGGATGTGGGTTTTCAATAAGGTTGAAAAGGCATTGCCCTTTAAGAAATAGAAAAATGAGAGGAGTGCTCCATGGCGAACATTAAAGAATTTTTTGATCCGCGCACTTGGACCCTCACATATGTGGTGTGGGACCCATCGACTCGTGATGCGGTTGTCATAGATCCGGTGCTTGATTACGATCAGGCGGCCTCCAAGGTGTGGGAGGAATCTGCGAACGAAGTCATTGAGTACATTCGCGGTAATGAACTCAAGCTCCATTACATTTTGGAGACCCATGCTCACGCGGACCACTTATCAGGCTCACAAGTGCTTAAGCGCATATTTCCGCAGGCAAAGGTCGCTATTGGCGAGAGAATTAAAGAAGTTCAAAGCGTTTTCAAGGGTGTATTTAATTTGCCAGATCAGTTTCCAACAGATGGCTCGCAATTTGATGAACTGTTTAAGGATGGGCAAAAGTTTAAAGCTGGCTCACTGACCATAGAGGTTCTCTTTACCCCGGGTCACACTCCAGCATGCAGTTCGTATATTATAGGTAATGCCGTATTTACTGGAGACGCCTTATTTATGCCAGACTATGGCACCGGAAGGTGCGACTTTCCGGCGGGAAGCGCAGAGACTCTATATGCCTCAGTTCACGATCGACTTTATTCTTTGCCTGACACAATGAAGGTTTATGTCGGCCATGACTACTTGCCAAATGGTAGGGCTTTGGAGTTTTCAAGTACTATTGGTGAGGAGAAAAAGAAGAACGTTCATTTGCGGGCCGATACATCGCGTGAGGAGTTTGTAAATTTCCGCAAGGCGAGGGACAAGACGTTGGCCGCTCCCAAATTGCTGCTGCCCTCGGTGCAAATAAATATTGCGGCGGGGCATTTGCCAAATCCTGAGGACAATGGGCAACGATATATAAAAATTCCCATTCGCTAAAAGGACTCGGGCGAATAGACCCCTCGTCTAAAATGAGTCAATCCGGATTCCCTAGGTTTCCGGATTGAGCTTTGAGAACTGAGTCGCCAGCAAATTACCTTGAGTGGATCAAATTAAAAATGTGATACTCAACCAGCAA
>JAPKGD010000045.1:3422-8913 GCA_026648125.1 Bdellovibrionales bacterium
GTTCGAGGCCCCGGTTTGAGCTTAAAGCGACGCACCAAAAGTGGATTCGAACTGAATTAAATCCTGCCACCAAAGTGCTTTCTGTTTTAATTGGGCGGATACACGGTGATCTCGGGCCAGCAGAGGCCATCTCTCGCGTGCGAGCAGGAGACAAGAATATTTTCGGTCGCTATTTGTTGGTGGAGTGGAACCCCCACAGGCAGCAGCTTTGGGCTTGTCCCGATCCCTACCGTCGAGTTCCGGCTCTTTGGATTAACAAACCCAACCATTTTTTGCTCTCAAATTGTGAACAGGATTTATATCGAGAAGCCGAAGGGAGTTTTTCGAGCGAAAATATGTTGGCGTTTGTGATGGGTGGATATCTACCTCCGGGCTATCATTTTTTGCGTGAATTTAGATGGCTGCGTGGTCCGCTTAAGCTTGAATTAAATGCGGGAAAGATTGATGAGCAATGGGTATGGGGGCGTGAACGTTCCAGCCTGAGTTCCTCAAAATCAGAAGACGAAATTCTCTCGTCGCTCAGTGACGCCGTAAATAGAGTGATGACAGATTATTCTCCAAATGAGTTTAGGGTATCTGGCGGATTAGATACGCGCTTGATAGGGCTTCTGCTCACTAGGGAGCAGCGTGATCAACTAAATTTTGTTACAGTTTGCCACCCGAATTTGGCGCCCATTCAAGATGCTGATGTAACCGCAGCTCAACAACTTTGCATCGTGCTGGAGAGGCCACTCACGGTTCTTCGTCCGACCCATCCGCGCTACTTCTTTTTCGTGGATGCACCGGTGGATTCGGCGACCTTGAGTGGATTTTATGGTGGTGAATTTTTAGGTGGAACAATGACGGGGGAGCTCCCCAAATATTCGGACCAGTTTGTTCAATGGCTGAAATCCAACTGGGGACTGCCCCATAGCTTGTGGGCGGAGGCTCAAGAAATTGTCGATAACGATCGGGCTCGGTGCACTGAAATTGGTCTTCAAAAGTGGGCATCTGAGCTGTTTTTGCAGAGTGACCGCTCAACAATTTATGATAGCTATTTTAGAAGTTGGGCCTCACCCATCAGAAATAACTATGTGGCTCTGACTCCATATACGGAAGACCCATTTCTAGATGTGTGGCATGGAATTGAGCCAAGCCGTCTAACGGACTATGCGCTTTACGCAAATCTTTATCGCAAGGTGGCCGGAGCTAAGATTAATCTCCCTTTGGCGTCGCAGGCATGCCTTTACCACGCGGACCTTCCTCCTTTGACGAATCAAACTAATCCCAAATCTATCCCAAGGAGAATTGGTGGCCCCAGTGAAGAGCAAATTAAGCGCCTCGTTGAGATTTTTGCCGATGCGAGGCTGCCCCTATCGGAAGAGCAATTAAAATACTTTTTAGATTCCCCACAATCGAAGATTCGATTTTTGAATTTATCTTGTTGGTTCAGGGACCATAATTTCTACCGTAAACGGATTTTGGAGAAAAGTGAGCTTGCCTCCCAGGGGGACGTAGCGCTAAGCATGTAGCCATGTTTGCTTATACTTGGAACAATCACTTTGAATTCGGCTATGATGATGGGGCGCGCTTTTTGCCCCGAGCAAATTCAGGACAAAAATTTGTCGCAAAATTCGGTCGATGTCGAGATGAGATTATCTCGTGGAGAAAAGCTAACATCCTGGCTTGTCGTGAGATCGAGGCGGTGGCCCAAGGTCCAATCTGGGTTCTTTTTAGCGGTGGGACCGACAGTGAAATTTGCGTAAGAAGTTTTCTCGAGGCCAAGGTTCCCATTCGAATCGCAACTCTAAGACTGGGAAATCAGGCCAACGCACATGACCTCGATTATGCGGAGAAGTTTGCTCAGCAAATGAATTTGCCCATCACGTATTTCGATCTCGACATGGAAAAATTTTGGGAGAGTGGGCGACTATTAGAAATTGTAGATCCGATTCAGTGTGTGAGTCCCATCCTCGCAGCTCACCTGTGGTTGGCGAATCAGCTGGATGGCACACCGGTTATTGCGCAGGGTGAACCACACCTTAAAAAGGATGTGCCTCCTGATTATATCCCAGGCGAGAGTCCCTATTTGCCTTCGCCCTGGCGACTCGTAGAAAGTGAAAGACTCTGTTCTCTCTACACCCATTTTATTCTTCAAGATAGACCGGCCGTACCTGGATTTTTTCAATATTTACCGGAGCAGTTTTATTCTTATTTGATATACAATCGAATTTTAAAAAGCCTCATTGAAAATCGAATGCTTGGAAAGCTTGGGACGCGCTCGAGCAAAAACCAAATCGCACGACAGTTTTATCCTGAGGTAGAAGAGCGACCCAAATTCACTGGATTTGAAAAAATTGAAAGCTGGCACGATCAGATCAGAGCCACTTTGGCGGAGCGGTTCCCTCATAGTGATGATAATTTCTATATTGAATATTTTGACCTTATCTCCCTGCTGAAGCGTAGAACTTCAATAAGAGAAATCGATTATGCTTCCCGCTTTTAATGAAGTGAAGCCTATTACATTTGAAGAGATCGAAAGGATTTGGCGGACCCGTCTTTGGCCTGAACGGGTTTCAAAAATAGAACCAGTCAGTTGGATTTCGCCTGGCGGTGAGATCGACATGGATCTGAAGATTGGAGCGCCCACCTTCCTTGGCGTTTACAGTGGTCAAGGCCAAGAGATTATCGGCGTTGTCAGCGGTCATTCAACCGGCGGTGGCCACTATAGGTCTCGAGGGCTTTGGGTCAGTGAGACCTTTCGTGGGCAGGGCATGGCGAGAGCTTTGATCGAAAAATTGGCTGAAGTGGCGAAAGAGGAGGGCCATCATACACTCTGGACTATGCCCCGCTTAAGTTCTTGGCCGTTCTACCAAAAGGTGCGGTTTTTCGAAACCGGACGGAGTGAAAAGTATGAGTTTGGTCCGCATGTTCTTGCCGCAAGAAATCTTAGCGAACCTCAAGGCGTTTAATTGCTCGTGCAACAGATTCTTGGTCGAGCCTCAAACTGATTGCTAGTGTTAAGGCGTCGTCGCGCATGGAAAAAACGCTATGTACTTTCAGGGCATTAAATAAATAAACCCGTCCGACTTCGTATGGAATCACCTGGTTGTCGTATATAAAAAACAATCGGTTGGCACCCGTATTTCCAAGGGCAACAAATAGGCGAAAGTAATCTGGGATTTGATAATTGGCCGATTGGTCTCGATGGGGGGGGAAGTGGCCTCCTGCGCGAAAACGCACAAAGCGACTTCGCCCAATATATGGCTTAAAATAATCGACAAGCTCTCGGATCGCTGAGACCTTTTCGTACACGGGAGTGAGCTGATTGAATTCGTTCTCTGAGACCTTGTGCCCTGTCTGCTGAGTGTATTCGTAAAGGGATTGTAGCTCGGGGTAACCGGAAAGACTTCCGTCCAAGGAAGTTAAACTTAAGCCGACTCGACCCGTGTCACCTTTTTGCGGTTGGTATGGCTTCCAAGCTTCGTTAAAAAATTTCAACTCTTCATTGCACTTAACTGGGTCAATACAGAAATCAAGTGGCATAAAATCGCCATACAAGAAGAGTTGGCTATAAAGACTCAACCGCTCGGAATTGATTTCGTAATCCGTTCGGCCCTTCGTGCTAAAACCATCAACTTGGGTTTCAATCATGGCGCTTGGCACTCACAATTTTCATCGTCCACATCCATAACCAAATGGTAGCGATCTTCTGGACCTCGATTAACCACGCGATGGAGTCGATTCACTCGTAGGAGGTAGGCCTGTCCCGTTGCCGGTAAATGTTCTTTGTCTCCTTCAATTTCAAAAAAGCAGTCCGCATTCGTAATGATCGGCACATGGAGCCGCACAAAGCGGCTATGCTCCGGAGAATCTCTATGCCAAGAGGAGGCTAGTCCTGAGCTCAAGCGAATAATCCGGGCTCGACGAGGGCGAAAGCCAAGTTTCTTTATCTCCTCTATGACTTCGAGGAGATACCCATGACAAATCTCAGTCGGGTAAACGTATTCTGCAGAAGGGCGAGCTCCCATTTCAGCAAGTCCCTTGTTTATGTCTTCGGTGCGAGACTCTTTTTCAATTAAAACATGTCCCATATGCCAGCCGTCTTTATAGGTTCCATCGGAAGACAATACGGACCAGCCACCAAACGAATTGGATTGTCTTATAGGTTCGAGGGGAATGACGTACTTTTCGACGTGCTCCCTTAGTCGGTTGATATCGAAAGTCAGTTTGAGTGGGGCTGCGATCATAATTCCCTCAACAAAAATTCATATCAGTTCACTGAGGTAGGGCCAAGCCAATTGTGGAGCATGTTTTGGCAAGCAATCCAATCCTAAGGCCAGAGCAGCTGCTGCTGCGCCTCGTTATCCTCCAAATCCGGGCCGACCTAGGGCCAACCAGGACTGTTTCTGGCGCAGTGACAAGCTCAATATAAAGTTAAGGATGAGGTGCCCAGTGAAAACGCAATGGATATGTCTAGTTGCACTTTCCCTCGCTTTGGCGGCCTGTAATGCTCGAATGAGTACAGTTGGGGGACTTTCCAATTCTAAGGAAGACACTCAAGTTGATCCACCACCGCCACCGCCGGTTTGGCCCGAAGGAAAGCTAAGCTTGAGTTGCCAGCTGATTGGTCCCAGCGAATTTTACTTTATGGGACAAATTGGAATGATTGACGATAATGACGAGAATTTCGTTGAAAAGC
The DNA here is from genome assembly GCA_026648125.1 of Bdellovibrionales bacterium. Taxonomy (GTDB): domain Bacteria; phylum Bdellovibrionota; class Bdellovibrionia; order Bdellovibrionales; family UBA1609; genus JAIBAM01. The sequence continues at coordinate 8,104 of JAPKGD010000045.1, forward strand.
AGTATCGCTGGGTCAAATACGCGGATGAAGGCTGGGTGGCCGTCGACGCTTACTTTGTCGACCATAATCCCAACGAACGCCCGATTAAGCCACCAAAGACCGTTGAGATCGAATATTACTTATTTCTACGACCAGATTGGCGTGTCCCTGAAAATTTTTATGAGATTCGCAGAAAAGTTCGGGCTCCGTTTAAGAGAGATCAAAAAATGCGCGTTCGCTGGAAATTTACCGATCACGTTTTAGAATGCGGCGTTCAAGCTGCTCAAAAAGATTGAGGGCTCACTCCGTAGAGCCCAATTCAATCCCAATTAAGAGGCTTTGTTGGAGCGCCACCACTCCATAAAATCAGTAAAGCTGTTGTTAAATTCCTTTTTCAACAAAGCTTCATAGACCTGTGAGCAATACATGGCCTCATCGAGCCCAAGGAGACTTTTGGTAGAGGCGACATCGCACTCTAAATAAAGCTCCTTCAACTTGTTCCCACTCAGCTGATAAATTTGCTCAGCAATCGTTGGTGAGCTCTTTACCTTTGCAGAGGCAGATTTTTGTTGCCCTTGCTCCCCTGTAACAGTCGTGGCCATGGCACCAGTTGATATCCCCATCACTGTAAGTCCACAGGCCAAAAGAGCTGTTATTAACCCTAACCCTTGGCGCTTCATCTCTCCCCCTCCTTTTAGGTGGAAAATGTAGATAAAGCCAAAAATGCCCATTTTGCTCAACTTGGGAGGCTAAATTTGAAAATAGTTTCCGAAAATGCCTTTATTTTCTGCTGGTATTCTAAGTTCTGCTTATCCATCGAATAACATTTGG
>JAPKGD010000450.1 GCA_026648125.1 Bdellovibrionales bacterium
GCTCGTCGATCGACGGTGGACTCCTACACTCAGAAAATTGCAGATCTCGAAAAAATTGGCTCTAGTTTTGAAGGCGTTATCGCGACTTACATTCTCAGTGCGGGAAGAGAAGTTCGCATAATCGTTGATAGTCACAAGGTAGATGATCAACGAGCCCTTGAGCTGAGTAAAGAGATCGCGCGCAAGATTGAAGAAGAGTGCTCTTATCCCGGCCTCATTAAATTGACTGTGGTGCGCGAGACTCAGGCCATCGAAATGGCCCGCTAATTGACCTCTTAAATTATACTCTTACGGCGAGCCCTATTGAGTGGCCGTGGATCCTTCTGTGACCGTCGGCTCCGCCGGCGCCACGGCGATGAGATCAAGTACTCGAACGTCGTCCTCTTTCATTGAGAGCGACTTTTCAACCCCTCCCGTACTCTGACCAATATAAGGCCGAAGCACTGTGAGCAGCTGTGGAGTGGAAGACAAGGCATCGGGGTATTCCGAGGGTCCCCTCACTCTCCCCAACCAAACAGTCTTTCCTTCTTTGGCAAAAGTTAAGATCAATTGATGGTAATAGGGATTCAGTAAACCAATGCCGATCAAGGTTGGTTTTTCAATTTGAACAGAAAGACTCACGACGTAGGCTCCACCAAGAGGACCTTCGACAAACTTAAATCCCTCAAGCGCTAAGGCCTTCTTTAGCCAAATTTTTGCCTGCTCGGGAACATTATTAAACTCAGCGTTCGACGAATCAAAAGTGACTTCGCTGTTTCGCACCATCGGAGCGCTTTCGTGAGCCTCAACCTTGTACCAAACTTGGCGCGAGGTCGGACGATTTGGGTCGCGCCCTTGGTGTCGACTGCCCGAGGAACATCCTACGCTCATAGCCGCCCATCCCGCGAGCCCTAAAATGAGTTGCGCCATTCTCATACAAAATCTCCCTTTAACGACTGAAAACTTGGGCTGTCTTTAACACGACCGACTCACCATTGCCAAGGCGGTCGAGCTGCTGGAAAAGTTCAAAAACCAATTCTTCATCAGAAGGGAGAGATTGTCCTCGGTTGGTCAGCAGCCATTTTACATACCGTGCTGCTCGATCGACAAGTTTTCCATTGGTTGGCATCACATAGGTCATAAAATTGCTCTCAAATCGTCCCAAAAGACCCATCAGCAATGTCGAATGAATGTTCAATGTCATCTTCAACAAAAGATGATCATAGAGCGCGCCTCGACCGAATACTTTCCACTTCCATTCTCGATTCTCAAGGACCCAGTGGATCTGTTCGCCATCTTGCAGAATGGAAAAACGCTTGTGCTGAACTTCAGGTAAGACCGACTTACGATAGCTCTCAGCACCCTGTCCAAAATCAAAGCCAAGTAGGTACTCCATCGTTGTGCGCGCATTTCGCTTGGGTCAATTAAGGACCCGCGGAGGACGTGACAAGAGTTTATTCCAGGCTGAACCTGAATCTGCAGCAGAGGGGATCATTACATAAGCCAAGGAATGTTCAGGCCGAGGCAAAACCCGGTTGTTGAACGCCGGTAGACTAAATGTGGGAGATCTTTCTGTGGTGTCAGTAAATACTGTGATTGCCAAATCCTCGACGGCGTAGAGAACCCTATCTCCCTTTAAATAATGCCCCGCCTCGCCTTCCGTAAATGGCTGCATAGAGCTTAAGTTGAGTTCCCGGTAGTGATCGACCCAGCCGCCAAATCGGTTGCCCAACTCTCTCAAATTTTCCCGCTCGAAGAGAGCCATGCCGATGGCGAGCTGAAGAACTGTGGACGCTTGCATTCTCGTACTACCGGCCAAGGCCATCGGCCCTACAAACAAGCTGAGACTTTGAATTCGTGGGTGAGTCAAAACTCGTTTTGAGCGCTCAACATGATCAATCAGAACATCACGGGGGTTACAATAAAGAAAAAAGGGGTTTCGCGTCGAAAGACGAAGGGCTTCTTCCGTGGCACCAATTACAAAAGGTGTTTCTCCACCTTCCGTCGAACTAATCAATAGATCCCCTTCTCGAAAACCAAGCTCCCTCAACTGCTCAGCTCCGTACTCGGGGTAGTCCTCAAAGCCCTCAAGCGAATGAACGAGAGCCACATCTCCTCCCGCCATAAACGCGACGACCCGATCCGGATCTGCTGGATAAGTCCGTCGCCAAAGGTACTCAAGACTCAGCGCCAAACGTCCTGTAGCTCCGCAGCCACAAAGGAAAACTCGAGAACCGGATTGAAGTGTGTCTGAAATGGCCTTCGCCATTTTGGGAATTTCGCCCAAATAGGTCTGAAACTTAGCCAGAGCTTGAAGGTCGATCCGCTGCAACAGACGGATGGCCTGATTAAGATCTGACTTCAAAAGGTCGGACAAATTCTGTGTTTGTGGGTGACTGGACTCCGTGGGAAGCCGACCCAAGTCTTTCAGTCGTTCAATCTGGTCAACCGCACCAGCGCGCTGGAGAACGTCCTGATGCCGCTGGTGTACGCTCGGGCGTCGGTGGACCGGCGGAAGGGGATGG
>JAPKGD010000451.1 GCA_026648125.1 Bdellovibrionales bacterium
GAGGTGAAGGTCCTTAAAGGTTGTTCTTGCGACTCCCTCAAACTCCAAACCTCGACTACCCTCTGAAGTGGTGACTTCACTGGTCAAGGGATATGAATTGCCTCCGAATTTGAGCAAACCTTTGAGAGTGAATTGGCCCTTTTTCGCAAGTTCCTGCCACTCTTTCTGCGTCAAAGAATCGGTGACAAAGACCATTTCAGACTCTTCTTTAGACTTGAGGAGATCCGCCACATCTTGATCTCGCTTAACCTCGCCGCTCTTTAAACTGGTAATCGGAAAACTCATTTCCACGCGATAACGATTGTCCAACTCTGGAATCACTTGGACGGCGACTTCACAAGAACGACCAACAACGTAAACGCTATTGACCAAAAAAAGAGTTTTCTTTGCTCGGTAGGCGACACAATGCTCTCCGCTTGGGAGCAACGACGCCGGAGCAAAATTGCCCCACGCAAGTAGCACTGCAAAGAGAAGCAGCTTTAGATTACTCATTTTCCTCAGTCGAGGCCTTGCTCGCCCCTGTTTTCGCCCGAATAGCCGCGTCACATACCTCTAGCTTGTCTTCATATTCTGTCTGGCGCTTTTCTAGAACCTGCTTATATCCTTTGAACCGCGAGAGCCGGTCTTTCAAGTACTCCTCTGTGACTCCCACCAGCTGATCTTTCTCATCTAACCCAAGCTTAAGCTCTTGCTCGGAGCTGGTGACTCGCGACTCAGGCTCAGTCCACATCAATTTTCCATCACCGCCCAATTCCTTGGACGACAATCGGGACCGACATTCCTTAAGAGCTCCATAGAGTCCCTTAGATCCATATTTTCTGTTCCCGTAGACGCGATCTTCAAGCTCATACACTTCAAATTGCACGCGCTTGAGCTCTTCTGAGGCAGAAACCTTTTTCTGAACAACCATGTTCCCCGACTTCATGCCCACTTCTTCATCTTGAACGGCTTGAGATTTTTTAACTTCCGAGTCGATCCGTTCGGCCTTATGGGGATTGTGCGAGCAAGCGACCATAGCAATAAGTGACGCCATCAGACTGAGTTTCTTCATTTTCCTCCCTCGGGCAAGTTCCATTCCAAATTATCAGTGCCAATTCTCCCTACGACAAGCTTCCCGTCGTCTAGTTAATATAGTAAGCATTACCTATGCGCCGCAACGTAGACGGTCTCGCTTGATTTTCCGATGACTCCCCATAAAGCTTGAGAACATTGATAATTTTTAGGGGGATCTGGTGTGGAAAAAATATGGCTCAAGAACTATCCAAAAGGCGTACCGGCTGAGGTTGCGGTGGACCAATTTGAATCTGTGACTCAGCTTTTTGAAGCCAGCTGTCAAAAATGGCGCGATCGCCAGGCTTTCATCAATATGGGCGCCGATCTCACCTACGAAGAACTCAATTACTACTCCGCGGATTTTGCTTCCTTTTTGCAGAACGTGGCAGGCCTAAAGAAGGGCGACAGAGTGGCCATTCAGATGCCAAACCTTCTTCAGTACCCGATTGTTCTTTATGCAGCACTTCGAGCCGGCTTAACCGTCGTAAATACGAATCCTCTCTATACCGCTCACGAAATGAAGCATCAATTTCGTGACTCCGGTGCCAAAGCTATAATTATTCTCGAGACTTCTGCCCATTTGCTCGAGCAGATTCTTGCCGAAACTCAAATCGAAACGGTGGTTGTTACCGGCATCGGCGACCTTCTTGGTTTCCCCAAAAGCTGGCTCGTCAACGGTGTGGTCCGCCATGTCAAAAAGATGGTCCCCAAGTACAATCTTCCCCAAGCTTACAACTTTTGGGAGGCCCTCGACCTCGGCGCAGAGAAGCCCTATACCCCAGTTCCATGCAATCATGATGATATTGCTTTTCTCCAATACACCGGCGGAACGACCGGCGTTTCGAAAGGCGCCATGCTCACCCACCGCAATGTCATTGCAAATATGCTGCAGATCATAGAGTGGATGAAAGTCTCGCTGAAAGAGGGCGAGGAAACAGTAATCTTAGCCCTTCCCCTCTACCATATCTTTTCCCTCACGCTGAACGGCCTAGGAATTCTCTATTTTGGCGGCACAAATTTGATGATCACTAATCCGAGGGATATCCCTGGGTTTATAAAGACTCTAAAGAAGCACAAATTTTCAATATTCGTGGGCCTCAATACCCTATTTAATGCCCTGATGAACAATCCGGAATTTAAGAATCTCGATTTTTCTCACCTTAAATTGGGTGTAGCAGGAGGAATGGCGCTACAAAAGGCCGTGGCACAAAGATGGTTAGAAATGACCAAGACGAGGATTGTAGAGGGCTATGGACTGACGGAAACCTCACCCGTGGTCTGCTGCAATCCTATTGATGGCACTGACAAGGTTGGCACGATCGGTATGCCCCTGCCATCTACGGAAGTGAAATTCTGCGATGACAATGGCCAAGAAGTTCAAAATGGCGAGTCAGGAGAGATTTACGTGAAGGGCCCTCAGGTCATGAAGGGATATTGGCAACGCCCC
>JAPKGD010000452.1 GCA_026648125.1 Bdellovibrionales bacterium
GTGCAGCAGTTGACTCGTGGCGACCGTGACTCGGCCTACGGCGTGCTGGTTCCGGGCGAGGACATACCGGACGGCGTGCCCTTCGTGTCGAATGAGGGCGTTGCGATGCCAAGCGCCTGTTCGCGCGTCAACAATTGTTCAGTCGCGGCGCGCATCTGGCTGTCGGCAACCAGAACGATCAAGTCCTTCATCCCAGTACTCCAGAGGCGAACAGAACGCTGAGATTGACTTCGCCGCGCCAGTCTCGCAGTCTTGGATGCTGCGTTCCGGCGATAATATCTGTTGCGCCAGTCGGCGTCTTGCCGAAACACAGAATCTGTTCCAATTTTGCCAGGCTCAAAAAAATCGGTGAATGGCTGGCTTTAATTTCCATAAAGCCTCATAACTCTTCGCGGGTAGGCGACCGTCCTCAGTTAATGTTCCGTCAATGTCGGTGAACAAGATTTTAATGTCTTTAGAATTTAGTTTTGCGATTGGTTTCAAGTTGGGCTCCATTTTTTGATTTCTAGACAATTGCCACGTTATAGTCGCGATGAGTCAACGATCAATTCTCGACTAAGAGATAGTTCCCGGCAATTTTTTTTATGCCCCCCGCTGACGAAGTGGAAATAATAATGATACCCATAGGTGAGCAGGACATAACTTTGTAGCAAAAAAAGGAACTTTACCAATGGCAAAGTCAGGTGGAGCTAAAAAATTGGTTGTGGTGGAGTCTCCTACCAAGGCCAAAACCATACGAAAATTTCTCGGCAAGGACTACCTGGTTGAGAGTTGTATGGGCCACATTCGTGACCTTCCCCAGTCAGCGAAAGATATTCCTGAAAAGTTTAAAAAAGAGCACTGGGCTAACCTTGGAGTGGATGTCGACCACGACTTTCAGCCTGTTTATTGCGTTCCCAAAACTAAGACTCGAATTGTTAAAATGCTCAAGGATAAGTTGGCGGAAGTTGATGAATTGATCCTCGCGACGGACGAAGACCGCGAAGGAGAGAGTATTTCTTGGCATTTGATTGAGGTTTTAAAGCCTCGTGTTCCGGTCAAGCGAATGGTATTTCACGAAATCACTAAAGAAGCGATTGAGGGAGCACTCGATAAATTTCGTGAGGTTGACGAAAATTTAGTGAGGGCACAGGAAGCCCGACGAGTTTTGGATCGACTGGTAGGATACACATTGTCTCCCTTGCTCTGGAAAAAGGTGGCCTATGGCCTTTCGGCAGGAAGAGTTCAGTCGGTGGCGGTTCGCCTCATTTCCGAACGTGAGCATGAGAGAATTCGGTTTAAACGCTCTAAGTATTGGGCGGTTACTTCTAAGAATGAAAAGGAATCGATAGATTTTGAAAGCCGACTTCACTCTTATGAAGGGCTTCGGGTTGCGACTGGACGTGACTTTGATGGGCAAACCGGGGCATTGCTTGCTGACCGCGTGGGCCAGGTTCAGCATTTGCTTGAAGCCAATGCGAAAAAAGTCGTTGAGTCTTTGAACGGGAAAGCTTGGATTGTTGATGAGGTGGAAGAAAAGCCTCTTTCGCGAAAGCCTTATCCCCCATTTATCACATCGACCCTTCAGCAAGAAGCCAACCGGAAGCTCGGAATGAGCTCTCGGGAGACGATGGAAGTGGCGCAAAAGCTTTATGAACGTGGATTCATCACTTATATGCGTACCGATTCGCCTTTTCTCTCCCAACAAGCAGTGGATGCCGCGAGGTCCACAATCAAAGGACTTTACGGAGCGAACTATTTGCCGGATGAACCACGAGTATACACGGCTAAGAAATCAAAGGGTGCGCAAGAGGCTCACGAAGCGATTCGACCCGCTGGGACAAGCTTTGTTCGCCCTGAAGAGAGTGGACTAAGTGGAAGTCTGTTAAGACTTTATGAGCTCATTTGGAAGCGTACAATTGCCTCTCAGATGGTCAACTCGCAGCAAAAACAAGTCAGTGTTAAGTTTAAAGTGGGCAATGCGATTTTTGCGGCTTCGGGTATGACAATTGAGTTTGCGGGATTTTTAAAGGTCTACGTCGAAGAGGAAGAGGAAGAGAATTCAAAAGATGGAGACTCAAGAGAAATTCGCCTACCCAAATTAAAAGTTGGCGACAAAGTTGAGTGTCGAGGATTGAACATCTCGGATCATGAGACCCCAGCTTTTCATAGATGAGTGACATATAAACAAGCGAATCATAGTGATTGGGATTAAGATAGATTGCCTTGCTGAAGTAATTTAAGGCGCTGCTTTCATCATTAAGCGCGTGTTTGATTTTCCCCATAAGGCTGAGTCCGTCAATGCTGAATTCATGCTCGGCAAGAAATCTTCCGCATTCTGATTCTGCCTCCCTCAGGTTGCCCTGATCGGCAAGTTCATAAATTGCGGGGAGGGAATTTACTTTTATGGCAGCCTTTTTCACAGTTTCTGTTACTGCAGGGGGGGCTTCAGTTTTTACAACGCTCTGATCAATCTCAACCACACTCCGGCGGTATTGCGCCGATGCCGCAGGCTT
>JAPKGD010000453.1 GCA_026648125.1 Bdellovibrionales bacterium
GACTCCCACGCACTCTGGCCATCCAAACCAAACTTTCTGAGGCAAGAGCCATTGCGTTTGTAGAGCTCGCTCACTGGTTCTGCGGTAAGCCTGTACATCTCCCCCAATCACCATGACGATTTCACGGCAGGATTGTCCCTGCTTTTGCAGCCAAGTGTGGGGCGAAAATGATTTTTCTTCGAGGCTCCCTAGAAAACGCACCCTAAACTGAGAAGAGCAGCCAGCATTATCAAGGTCTTTAGCGAGATATCTTAGATCCGATGATTCAGATACTCGAAAGAGATAATTTCTTAGTACCTTATTTTCTTCTAAACGGAGCTCAATAACTTCCCAAGGGATCGTTAGGACCCAAGCGGTGTCCTCTGTCACCAGAGAAAACTGAAATGGCAATTTTCTCATTAGTGAGTAAAGGTTAAAAGTTCGCCCCGGTGCTAGTTCTCCCTGTTTCACCAGCGATTTTAAAGATCCGTGACAAATGGATAGTGTTTGATCGAGAGGAATGTGCAAAGCATCTGCGGGACTTCCTTCAAGAGCGACGACAGTCTCGCCGTCAATTTCATTCGGAGGATATTTTTTCAAAAGAGATTCGATCTCATCTTCTGAAAAGATCAGTTCCAAAATCGAATTCGAATTAAGAAATTCAACCCATTCTTGCTCTGACATATATACGATTAGTTTATCGGAGTTCTTCAACCCACCTGAAAGACCAGAAACTCCATTTTTTCAAAGGCTTAACGAATGCCGAAGGGATCCAGTTCTCTCACCTTGAACACCATTAAAGTCAGCAATTCTCCTCGACCATAAACGAGCCTTGGGATCTTATTTAGCCCTCAGGCTAGACGACCATCTCTGCTTCGGTCATATAAAGTGAAAATCTAATTCAGGCCTATCTAGACTAAAGTTTGCTGATTTCTATTTGAAGACAGCGGTTTGAGATGACCTTAAGGCCTGCATTTTCTGCACGTTTCTCCGCCTCTAAATGAGAGATTCCGAGTTGGAGAAATAGGACTTCAATGCCCTCCACCGCCAAAACGTCATCCACTACTTTTGGGATTTCCTGCGGTGGCCGAAAAACATCCACGAAGCGCCGAAACTCAGCGGGAACGTCTTTGAGACTTTGAAAACATTTGAAACCGGCAATTTCCGACTCCGTCGGATGTACACCAACAATCTCGTAACCTTTGGATCGGGCATAAACTGGAACACTTTGGGCAGGCTTATTCGAATCCCTCGACAAGCCAATCACTGTAATCCTCTTGTAAGATCTCAGAATTTTTGCAATTTCATCATCCGTCACATTCACGCATCTTCTCCCATTTCCAAAAATCGGGGACCCCTGGCGAAGTGTAAAAAATTAGTTGGTTATCAGCTCATAAAACTTCAGCTCGATTTCTCTACTGCTTAATCTGTCCACCGCTTTAATGTTTTTGGAATACTTAAAGCCCAACTTCTCCAATACGCGCATTGATGTGAAATTATCTGTGTTCGTTCTTGCTGCGATTCGCTTAATGCCGCTTTGTTTGGCATACGCTATAAGAACTTGGCCGATTTCTGTGGCATACCCCTTTCCCCAACTCGATTTAACAATCATAAATCCGAGCTCAAGAGATCCATCTTGATCTGGCAAAAGCATAAACCAGCCAATGAAGGACTTTGATTCCGCTTCTTCAGCTAGCCAAATTCCAAAGGGCTCATATTTGGCTTGTCCCTCCATTTGATTGCGAATTCGCTCTCGAGTTTGGTCCTCTGTCTGAGGAATTTTTGAAGGAGTAAATCGCATTACGTCAGGATCTGAATCTAATAACCGCATGTTATCAAAATCAGAAACTTGAATTCTTCGCAGTCGCGCTCGATGTGTCTTCATACTGTCGATTTATCATCGGGAGGAAAAATCCATTCGTCCATGAATTATTTATGAACTCTCGACCAAAAAGTTGACCCCAAAATGCCTTTGATTGACTTACACCCGCGGGCAATAGATATCCCAATTATGAAAAAGCAGACATTTCTTTTCTGTGCATTGGCTGTTGTGCTCTTCAGCGGGCTCGGCTGCGTAACCACAGTGGGTCGCGATGGAGGTCTTTGCCCCAAATATAACTCCTCGGGAAACTGCACGTGTAGAGAAGATCAAAACGGCTGTTCTATTTGCAGCTGTACACCCACGCCTTTGCAAGAACACTTTGGACCAAGCCAAGGCACTCCATCTCGTCCATAAATAATTAGGACATTTGCAACATGCTGCGTCCGCAAATAGGACCTGGTTCCTAATGGTGGGGGCAAGCCAGGTAAAGTCGAACCAACCAGGGCGCTCCACGTAGCGGTTATGCGACGAGCCTCTTGGGCTGGCAAGCGATTAGACCCTGCGGAGTTGGCAAGACTCCGTTGGGACGAAGGACTTACGATGCGGCAGATCGCCGCACGAGTCGGAACCTGTCATTCGGCGGTGCTGCGGCATTTGAAGCGGTCTCAGCCCTCTTCGTAAGAAACT
>JAPKGD010000454.1 GCA_026648125.1 Bdellovibrionales bacterium
CGCCTTGGCCAAAAGCTCCTCAACATTCTCCACGTATTCAATTTTTAGGGACTGTTTGACCTCATCGGGCACATCCTTGAGGTCCCGCTCATTTCGCTTTGACAAGATCACTCTCTCAATTCCCGCCTTATTCGCGGCTATTAGCTTTTCTTTGATCCCACCTACCGGCGTCACAGCTCCCCTTAAAGTGATTTCCCCGCTCATCGCAAGTTTTGGACTCACAGCCCGACCCGTTAGAAGGGAGGCCAAAGCGGCAAGCATCGTCACGCCTGCAGAAGGTCCATCTTTTGGAATGGCGCCGGCAGGTACGTGCAAGTGAACGTCGACATCATCAAATTTGCGCCTTGGGTCTAATCCTGACATTTTGCTCCGCACCAGAGTCCAAGCGATTTGAGCGGACTCTTTCATGACGTCGCCTAACTGTCCGGTCAGGGTAAGCTGCCCTTTTCCAGGGACCAGATGGCTCTCCACAAACAGGATCTCTCCTCCCAAGGGTGTCCAAGCCAAACCGGTCACCACACCAGGAGGCAAATTGGTTTCACCCATCTCTGGGATAAAGCGCTCGCCTTGAAGGGCCTCAACTAAATCCGCAAGGTCTAATGTCAAATCGGCTTTTGCCCCCTGGCGCACCTTGCGCTCGGCCAACAGGCGCGTTAATGCGCCAAGAACTCTTTGCAGCTCTCGAACTCCCGCCTCGCGGGTGTATCCAGTGATTAGCTTTTGCAACACATTCTCCGGTAGAAGCACTTTCTCCGAACTCAGTCCGTGCTCTTCGAGTTCCTTTGGCCAGAGATGTTCACGAGCAATATGGCTCTTCTCATTTAATGTATAACCACTGAGCGTGATGACCTCCATGCGGTCAAGTAGAGGCGCCGGAATGGTTTCCAAGGAGTTTGCCGTTGCAATAAAAAAGACCTGACTTAAATCAAAGGGTACATCGAGGTAATGATCGAGAAAATTTTTGTTTTGCTCAGGGTCCAAGACCTCAAGCAAAGCACTTGCAGGATCGCCAGACCAACCACGAGAAAGCTTATCAATTTCATCGAGCACAAATACGGGATTATTTTTCCCGGCCCGCTTGATGCCGTCAATAATTCGTCCGGGAAGGGCCCCCACATATGTTCTGCGGTGGCCACGAATCTCGGCGTCATCTCTCACCCCACCAAGGCTCACTCTCACGTAAGGCCGCTGTAGGGCACTGGCAATGCTCTTGGCGAGTGAGGTTTTCCCCACTCCGGGGGGACCGACAAATAACAAAATGGAGCCTCGTTTATCAGGCTTAAGCTTCATCACGGCCAGATGCTGAAGAATTCTCTTTTTAATTTTCTCCAAACCGTAATGTTCTTGGTTCAGAATTTTTTCTGATCGCTCAAGATCAATTTCTTCGCTCTCCGATGCTCGCCATGGCAATGCCACGAGCAAATCAAGGTAGTTTCGAACTACGTGTACTTCGGGTGATTGTTGAGGCATTTGCTCCAATCGCTGGAGTTGCTCGAGGGCAATCTTAGAAACTTCCTCGGGCATGCCGGCATCTTCAATTTTTTGACGATAATCTTGTTCGGTTTGAGCCTTTCCCTCACCGAGTTCCTCTTGAAGGGAGCGAATTTGCTCCCGCAAAAGAGCCTCGCGCTGCTGTTTTCCAAGTTTACCCGACACCTTTTGCTGGATCTCATGCTGGAGCTTGAGCTCATTCCGCCATTTGTTCATCAGCTCAAGTGTTCGCAAAAGTCGATTATTGAGGGAGACCATCTCGAGCAATTCCTGCTTCACAGGCACCTTAACATCCAAATGTTGGGCAATCATGTTGGCCAAAAGACTCGCATCTAAGGTGGCGTCAAGAACCCCTGCGAATTGAGCCAGACTCGGTGGCAAATACGCAAAGATCTCCCGCGCCATTTGCTTGGCGTTGGCCACAAGAGCATTGACGGTATCGGGTTGATCAATGCGGTCTTCCATAGGCTCACCATCGGCCACGAGAAGACCATCTCGAATTTGAATTTCTTGAAGGCTAAATCGACATATTCCCATCAATACAAGCTGCAAACTCTTTCCGGATTCATGTGGCATTTGGTTTTCAATTCGTGCGACCACACCCACCCGGTAAAGGTCATCCGGCACGGGATCACGATCTGGAGTTTCATGACGTTGAGCCACGAGTATAAGGAGTCGATCTCCGGCCAAAGCCTTATCGACTGAAGCCCGAGAAAGAGAACGACCAACAACGATGGGCACCACCTGCCCCGGAAAGAGCAACGTGTTGCGCAGAGGAACTACTGGAACATTTTTCTTTGGAATAACGATTCGTTCTTTCATAAGCACAATCTGAGTCGCATCGGAGGGTTGCCAAGGTTGGCGAATTTCTTTGCCTCCAGGTTGCATTCAGACCTATAAGAAGCACCATTATGGCAAAATTAGTTTTACTGCGGCATGGCGAAAGTCAGTGGAATAAAGAAAATCGATTCACGGGCTGGGTTGACG
>JAPKGD010000455.1 GCA_026648125.1 Bdellovibrionales bacterium
ATCCCCATAGAGACGACGCTGGTTCTGGGCGACGACAAGCGGGCCGCCTGCGTCGCGCGCCGCCACGAGGGCGCCGTCCATCTGATCGTGACCGGTCCGCTGCTGGAGACCGGCGACGAATCCCTCCTGGGGCACCGGATCGCGGTTGGTGTCTTTGGCGCCTTCCATCCGCTCAACGACACGCTGCAAATGCTCTTGGCGGCAAAGGCCCCCATGGATCTCGAACTCTGGCTGGCGGCAATCGAATTTCTCCGCCTCAATGCCTACATGGCCGAGTGCTTCGCGGTGACCTGCACGGGCGACGTCGAGGCGGCCCTTCGTGCCGGCTTCATGGCCCACGGCGGCTGCGATCCCGCCGCCGCCGGTATTAACCTGCGGCAACTCGGGGAGGCGCAGATGGCCTCCGGCCAGTTCTCCATACTCGCCCAAGTCCTGTCGGGCACCGCGGACATCGGCTGGCTCCCCGCCAAACCGGCCGTGCTGGATGCCTTCGTCGCCAGCGAGATCCACCGCGCCTGCGACGGCATCGCCGGGGGCATGCCCCGTGCCGCCTTTGAAGCCGCCGTCCTCGGCCTTGACCGTCGCGCGCACCCACCCATCGAGGAGCCTCTGCCCGAAGAGGTCGGCATCTTCGTCCAGATCTCTTCCTTGCTCGTGGCCTGCGCCCTCATCGAGGCTACGGGCCCCGTAACCCCGACGCGCCTCGCCCCGGCACTCGATGTCCTCGAAATCGATGCCGAAGGATTTGAGAAAATCCAAGGCGGCATCGGCTGGGACCCGACCGAGCCGGATTCCAGCCTCCCGCGATTCGCCGCGGCGCTGGAGGGCACCCGGCGGCGCTGGGCCAACCTGCACAGCGTCGAGATCTTCAACCGCGCTCTGGTGGTCGCGCTTGCCGAAAGCGGGGGCGATTTCCACGATGAAATGGAGCCGACCCTCGAACAGGCTGGCGCGCTCTGTGGGTTGAACCAAGCCGAGGTCCGCGCCATCGTCGAGACATTCGCCGAGCGTGCCAAGGCAGCCGCACAGGGAGAGTGAGTCATGACGACAGGACCTTCCAACATCCGCGAATGCCCCGCCTGCGAAAAACCGGTGGAACAGCCGGTCCTGAACTCGGGCAACACCTTTGGCGCGGTCCAGTGGAGCGACGGTTTCCTCGATGCCCCCATGCTGCCCGAGTTCCCACGGCTCGGCAGATGCCCCCACTGCGGGGCCCTCTTCTGGGTGGAGGATGCCACGCTCTTGGGCGAATGCTGGCCCGGCGACACCGCCTCCTCCCAATGGCCAGAGGCCAAGGAGGTGGAGGGCCCGACGGCCGAGGAGTTCCTGGCCGCGATCCCCCTGTGCGAGGAAGATGCCGATAAGAGATTCTTCGTCCGCCTGCGGTCCTGGTGGCGAACCAACGACCGATTCCGCAAGGGAGGGGCTGACGCGCCGCCGTTCTCGGACGCCGAGCGCGCCAACCTCGACGCCCTGGCTGCGATCCTCGACGACACCGACGTCCAGCACATTATCATGCGCGCCGAAATTGCCCGTGAGCAGGGTCGGTTCGATGTGTGCCTGAAGCTACTTGAACGTGATTTCGAGGAAGGCCTTCAATTCGTTGCGCGCACGATCCGGGAGCGGGCCTTGGATCTCGATTCCCGGGTCGTGGAGTTGAAGTCGACCGAGGCGCCCGATTGACTCGTGTTGATCGCAGAGCCCATAATCAATCAGAAAACCGCAGACCACGAAGCCTGATGTGCTGGGACAATTGAGAAAGGGGACGAGGACATGATGACGAAGCCGACGATCAAGCAGCTCTGGGAAGCCATGACACAAGACGAGCGCAACGATGCGTGCCTGATCGCGCTTGTCCCGGGTGATGGGGTATCGCCGCGGATCCAGTCGCAAATTCTCGAAGCGTTGGCGGAGAAGATGCATTTCCGATTGGTCACCCTCCAGAAGAAGCGCCCCGAAGAGAACGCCGTGTTCCTGCGGCGCTGGATCGGCAGCCGGGAGCTGTCCGTATTCTGGGATGATCTCGTTCGGGCGTGGCTACTGCAACGTCACCGCCCAATGATCCAGAGGTTCCTGGATGCGGCGGGAATTCAACACAATCAAGGCTTCGTCACCGAGAACTCGCCCGAACCGTCTTGCGATTCCCTGGTGGGTGGTCTGCGGGCGCTGGAATCCGAACATCGACCCCGCGAATGTGCGGTCTACATCAGTTATCTCCTCCTATTCGGTGACGAGTTCTGGTCGGAGTTGCAGCGTGCCGTGGACGCATCGGGGCTGGATCTGGCCGCATGTTTGGCGGCCGCTCCCGAAGGCGTTGCGGCGCGTCCAGAGCCCGCCGTCCCACCCTGCGCCAAGGTTCGTGTTCGGGAATGAAGGTGAGTTCGACATTGATACTCCTGGTCACGAAGCCTTCACTGCGATGCGGGCACGTGGCGCGAATGTTACGGACATTGCCATTATTGT
>JAPKGD010000456.1 GCA_026648125.1 Bdellovibrionales bacterium
GTCCCCATCGGCACGGCCGTAAGGGCTCAGGCCTATTGCCGCGACCACGCCTCTCATCCCATCGAAATTGTCAGTAATCCTGAGTTTCTCAGACAAGGTGCTGCATTAGAAGATTTCTTACGTCCCGATCGTGTTGTCATCGGTTGCTCGAGTGAAAATGCAAAAGAGAGAATGCGCGAGATATATGCTCCATTTATGCGTGATAGTGCGCAATTTTTCTTTATGGATAACACTTCGGCTGAAATGGTGAAATATGCCGCAAATTCGTTTCTCGCCGTCAAAATTAGTTTCATCAACGAACTTGCACTCTTAGCAGATAAAGTCGGCGCAGACATAGAATCTGTTCGTGCCGGCTTCACCTCGGATCATCGGATAAATCCCGCCTTCTTTAGCCCTGGCATTGGTTACGGCGGCAGCTGCTTTCCAAAGGATGTAAGAGCACTGGTCCACACGGGCAAACAAGCGGGAATTGACCTTAAGCTCCTGCAGGCAGCGGATGAGGTGAATGAACGACAGAAAAATATTTTGACGGATCGTTTGCATAAGCGATTTGGCAATCTCAACGGCCTAAAGATCGCAGTTTGGGGCCTTGCCTTTAAGCCTCGTACCGATGACGTGCGCAGAGCTCCTTCGGTCAAAATTATTGAAGATCTCGTCCGCCATGGCGCAACTGTGGCTGCCTATGATCCCATTGCAACGGTCAACGCAAAAACAGCTTCACTTGCTCAATTTGAGAGCACCAATTCGACACTCGAAGCCGCATCAAATGCCCACGCCGTGCTGATTGTGACGGAGTGGAGTGAATTTAAAGGCACTGATCTCGCAGAGCTAAAGCGAACGATGAAGGAACCTGTCATTTTTGACGGAAGAAATCTTTTTGATCCCGCAAAGATGGCCGCATTGGGCTTCGAGTATTACGGTATCGGGCGCCAGGTGCGGGGGCCTGATGCCGCATCTAAAGTCACTCAAAATCCATTGAGTTCATCGAATTGGCTTCAAAACCGTCTCTAGAATTTGATCCCAAATTGCGTTTTAGGACCTGGTTCCTTTTTGTGGTTAGCCGTTTTGAATTGCCGTGATGGTGGAGTGTATACGCTTAAGGTCGTCCTCAAGTTTTTGACCTAAAATTTCTGCTGACAAGATTAATGTACCGCGAATCATGGCCTCTGAAAATCCAAAGGCCCTTAGCCAATCCATTGTTCTTACGCCACCCCACCGATGGAGCGAAGTCGCCTCGATCCAGTCGCAATGCCCTGGAGCCGCCAAAGGCCTCTGCCAGGCTTCCGCCAAACGCGACATCACAGTCCAACTATCCACGTCCGACCAAAAAATCACTGCTCGATCTCCGACTCGAGGAGTTCCCTTAGGAAACACCGCCTGTCCGCCCGCGGGAGGTGTCGCCTCAAATTGCTCAATCAAAGAAATTTGCGACACCTTTTTCTGCTGAAGCTTATTAAGCTCAGCCTCCCAATCCTCACGCACCGGCACTCGATCGGCGAGTTGGATGGGCCAGCGTAATCGACTGGAGGCCAAAAGCAGAGTGAGGTCAGGAGCCAATGAATAAACGTAAACCTGATGACGTGGAAAATTTTGCGGCAATGGAGAGTTTCTAAAATTGGCGTGTGAAACCACAATCGACATCGACCGCTTAGCTTCCACCTCTTTAAGCACCATGGAGAGATCAAAAACCCTTCCCAAAAGTGGATCATCTTCGCAGCCCAAAAAGAAGAGGCAGTTCCCGTCGATGACCTCAGAAATTCGGACCGAGTTGGATAACTCATTCACGTCGATCCCGACAAGCTGACAGCCCTCCCGAGACAGATTTATTACGGCTGCTTCAATCGAGGGATCCACATCTTTTAAATAGACCACTCGCTTTTTGTGCGGGAATTGTCGCACCAGACCCGCGGTGATTTCACTCAAAGCAGCAATAGTTCCCGGAATTAGCAGGCCCGCTCCGCCAGAGGGAGTCAGGTTGAGGAGCTGATTGATTTTATCGTTTCGCTCCTGCCAATCCAAAGGAGATTGAAAATCTAATTTCAAAGAAGTCCCCTCATTAGTTACTTGGCGCGGATCGACTTTAAAAAGGAAAAGTACTTCGTCTCAACGGCATCGAGTTCCATCGTCTTTTTGCATTTTGGACAAGGGATTGAGGGAGACTGAAATTTAAAGGCTTCCGTCATCGATGCGTACTGGTAATCTCGTCCCCGTTCGAGTTTGACGGTTTCCTCTCGACTACAGTCATCACAAATAAAGGGCGCAAAGAGGCTTTCGATCGTGCCGTTGTTGGGCAAAAAGCCAAGGACCATATTCACCTGATTGACAATGAGGCTGGGGCAGCCATGAAACTCAATGATCAGTTCCTTGGGAAACTTTCCCGTCCAAATGATCCAATTTTTTACTCCAACTGAATTAATATAGGTCACGCCGGAAAGGTCCATAACGACCTTTTTGATGCC
>JAPKGD010000457.1 GCA_026648125.1 Bdellovibrionales bacterium
GTCCGTGATATTCGCCATCACATGAATTAGTCCTAAGACAGCCCCAATGATTCCAATCGTAGGAGCAAAGCCCCCCGCATCCATCCAGATTCTCGCCCCCGCCAAAAGGCGTCTTTCTTCTTGTTGAGCCTCATTACGGAAGATCTCTTTCAAAGTTTCTGGCTCAACACCGTCAATCATAAATCGAAATACATTACGCATTTGGTCCGTAGGAAATGTTCCCAATTTAGCCTCTAAGGCTAAAATAGACTCTCGTCTTGCCAATTGTGCCGCCTCCACAATTTGGCCCATAAGCTGACGCTTAAGATCTCTCGTTTGATCCCGAAATAGCCATCTCAAAAGTCTTAAGCCCCTTCTTAAATCTTCACCTCGATTTGCCACAAGCATCGCACCAAAGGTCCCGCCAAAGACCACAAAAGCTGCCGCAGCTTGAATGAGGGCACTAATGTGTCCACCCTCGAAAACATTTCCGAGGAGAATGCCGCCGATACCAATAATCAAACCTATGATTGTGGTGAATCGCATTTAAGCCTCCGCGCTTCCCAACTGATTTGAACCAGTCACTTGCCTTCTATAGTTCAACATAAGCTGTGTGATCTCTTCTGGTGATTCGCGAACTATCAACGTCTTTCCATCCGCAAAAGTGACGATGGTGTCGGGCCGCTTTTCAATAAAACGGATATGATCTGGATTTATAAGTACGGTATCTCCGCTGAGTCTTCGAAGTTGAATCATTTTTAACCTAAAAGTGACTGAGATTTTTTTCGCGAGCAAAACTGAGATCATTTGTCGTAATTCTAAGTCTTCCGCATAGAAAATGGGCCAGCTCGCGATAGACCTTCATCGCTATAATTGGATTCTTATCCAAAAGACTGCGTAGTCGGTCGTAGCTAAACACAATAATATCCGATCTCTCAATAGCAATTGCTGAGGCTGATCGGGGCTCGCCATCAACAAATCCCATTTCTCCAAAATGGCTCCCAGTTCCCAGAGTCGCCACTTCAATACTGTCTCCACTGCTGCTTCTTTGAGAGATTTTGACCGATCCGTATTTGATCACATAAAGGGCCATGGACTTATCGCCCTGATTAAAGATCTCGTCTGTAGGATTGAAGGTTTCCACGGTTGTGACTTCGCCGACAACTTCAAGCTCAGCTGGAGTCAAAGACTTAAAGAGGTAGATGTTTTGTAGTAGATTCTTGCCGCTCATGCTGAAGCCCCCCAATTTCGGCTATGAATTTATTTAAGGTTATCATCCTTTGATCACGCTTTCCAACCGCGGACTTTACCGCTATAAACAGGACTTCCGCCCATCTAAGGAGCACCATGAAGGTTTTGGTAACGGGAGCAACTGGGTTCGTAGGCCAATGGCTGGTTGAGTCTCTCTTACAGCAGGGGTTTGAAGTTCGCATTTTAAGGCGAAAGTCTAGTCAAGAGCCCGAATCTGCGCGCCCCGGACTTGAAACTGTCTGGGGGGACATCACCGATGAAGGCAAAGTATTGTCTGCGACCATGGGTGTAGACAGTGTTTTTCACGTGGCTGGAGTCGTTGCTTACAGTCGAGCTCAACGTGAACTGATGGAAGCCGTGAATGTTACTGGGACGAAATATGTCGTAGATGCGTGCGTAAAGCACAAGGTCCGCCGCCTGGTTCACGTCAGTTCTGTAATGGCGGTAGGGGCGAGCTTTGATGGCAAACAACCACTCAATGAGGATTCGGCATATAATCTTTCCCACCTTAATTTAGGTTATTCAGAAACCAAAAGAGCCGGCGAGATTCTGGTATTGGACGCAGTGAAAAAGGGGCAACTCGATGCCGTAGTGGTCAATCCCAGCGTGATTTACGGTTCTGGAGACGCTCTCAAAGGTAGTCGCTCTGTCCAAATCAAGGTGGCTCGAGGAAAAATGCCCTTTTATACAAAAGGTGGCGTGAGTGTGATCGCCATTGAAGATCTGATCAGTTCTACTCTCGCCGCCTGGAAGGTGGGGCGAACAGGAGAACGCTACATTCTCAGCGGGGAAAATTTAACCATTCAGCAGCTTTTTGAACTCATCGCGGACGCGGCTGGCGTTAACCCTCCAAGTATTTGCATGCCCAACTTGGTCGCTCGCGGCCTAGGCCGATTGGGAGATGGGTTGGAAAAGATAAATTTGAAAGGTCCGTTGAATTCGGAGCGAGCATGGACGGCAATTCTTTATCATTGGTTTGATAATTCTAAGGCAAAAAGGGAGTTGGGTTTAAACCCACGGCCTGCGTCTTATGCAATCAAAAATAGCGTCGCATGGATGAAAGACCATGGACTACTCTCCGGATCTCAACGATGAAGAGGACCTTTTTAGCCGGAATCCTCTTACCGCTTTCTCTTATTGGGTTCATCATAACTCTTTTGGGCATATTTCTTTTATCCCTTCCGGATATCTCTCAACTTCGTCGTTGCTTCACCACTTCGAT
>JAPKGD010000458.1 GCA_026648125.1 Bdellovibrionales bacterium
ATGTAAAAGCTGTGACGGTGAAAGGCTGATCTTTAAATCTGGTTTTGAGAGGTCCATTAAAAATCCCTCTCAAGGGGTTCATCTTCGACGGTGTCCCAAACCATGCAGTGAAATTCGGCTGACAAATATTCATCAAATGTTTTGGCGGATTTTATTTCGGGCCACCACTTGGGCTCAGTGCAATAGCTCTCAAAAGCTTCTTCCAGAAATTCAGTCTTACGCTTGTTGAACCAATTGCGGTCCTTATCATCATCTTCGTGTGATGGAATAAGATAAATTGGCTTGTCATCGTTGAGCATCGCCATTGTGAAAACGAGGTCTTCACGGTCTGGAAGGTTGTTGAGCCATTCCATGAATTTTTCTTTGAACGTAATAGTGACTGCAGTTCTATTAATGGTCTCCATGCTATGGTCCAGCCTTTGTGGCAATCGCCAACACATTACAATCGTGATCCATTGCGTACCCAGCTCGATCACCCCAATCCCGCCTTAGTATTGGGCTCAGTTCTTTAGCCCCCGACTCAAGAGCTCTGATAAAAAGCTCTTCGGGATTAGAAACACGCAAATATAATTCAGCCTTTGGAGAACCTTGAGCAAAATCACCAAGGGTGGAACCCAATAGCCTTTTGATTCCAGCTTCTGGCATTAGACCTAAAATATGGTTTTTAGACAGTTGGAACTCAGTCATTCCTGGCACATCAAGAATTGGCATTTCACCTAGAACATTGGCGTAAAAATCTCGGCTTCTTTTTTGATCTGATACATAAAGAATAGTGTGAACAATTCTGTCTGCCGGCTCAAGTTTCTCATCCCTTTGCTTTCTCGTGTCGTAGGGTGTAGAAAGACGCTTTCGCCAGGCTGGTACCGGATATGTGTCTGCCCAATACTCTCGGGCCGAGCGGATCAAATACTCTCCGTCATCTTCGACTTCAAAAATGGATATAGCAAAAAGCTCAACATCCTTGCCTTCAGGTGTTTTCGACTTGATATGGACTTCGGACATAACAGTATCAATGCGATCCCACTGATCGTTTTCACTCCACACATTCATGATTTGAATTTCATGGGCACCTGGATAGGTGCGATTCACTTCGATAAAATTATCGCGATTAAATTTCTCATTTGATTGAGGCCAATAGGCTTCAAACTCGGGAGCCAAAAGAGCCTTGGCTTGATCCCATTCCTGACTACCAATGTGATGCCAAAGCTGAGTGACCAGTTGATCTGCAGATTTATTTTTCATTTTTGGCCCCTCCTCATTTGACAGTTCGAATTTCTCTCAAAAAGTGATGACTTTATCTGCCCAAACAGTCCATGTTGTAAGTTCATCGAGCGTGCTGCGTTTTGTTCCCTCGATTAACTCATCCGCAGTCATGCCTCGGGCATCCATACAGGTGCCACAAACGCCGATTTCCCCATTTTGTCGTGCAACGCTCTTCAACATCACTTCAATGTTGTAATAACCTTGAGGAAGTTTTTGGTTTTTCTTGGAACATGCAGCCGCATCGCCAATCAAAAATACTTTGACCTGTTCCCCTTCGCGTTTGGCTAGTGAGCCTGCTAGGCGTAGGCCGTTGTAACATCGCTCAGTCCCATAAGGAGCATCGTTTAAAATAAATAGGGTTTTCATATCGCGACTCCTTCTGATTTAGTCATTCCAATAAACAAAAATAACTTTTACCCGCTACCCCTCACTATAAGTATCGGGAGTTACGGGTGAACATTCTGCACCAAATTTTTATTGAATTTTAAGAAGGGCCCGTAATTTCCGATACCTACAAAGTCAAAATTGGCTCCTCGATTCCGACAGTGAGATCGTCCGTCGTCCCCAAACCTGTCATCGAGATAACCTCGAATAAAATCACATATTTCTGGCGGCTGGACAAGGGCTACTTGGAGCAGGAATACATCAAAAACGGCAAGCCAATGGCTCAGATCGCCCGTGAAAAAGGCTGTGCAAGGTCGACTGTGGGTGAGGCACTCAAAATAAATAAAATCGTAAGAGGGTCTAACGACGCTGTCCGCCACGCTTATGGGCAGGTTCCTTTTGGGTTCAGAGTTCAAAGAGGGCAACTGGTTCCCCATCAAAAAGAGCAATCAACCATAGACCACATAGTGGCTCTCAGGCAGGGGGGCAGCTCTTTTGGTCAGATTGCTGACCACCTTAACTCAAATGGAGTCCCTACTAAGAACCGTGCGAAAGAATGGGACCGCCCTACGATCTTCAAAATCTGCCGACGAGAAGAAAACGACCTCAAAAATAGGTGTCAAAAGTGACAATTTTTGTACTGACCCTGAAATTACTTCCTATGAATCTCTGTAACCTTTAGTAATTTGGCGTGAAATCTATGGTCTATAAATTGTAATGAAGAAAGACCTATGAAAACGACAATTTTTACTATTTTAGCACTATCGACATCACTTCTTCTTCTAAGTTGTAGCGACGAC
>JAPKGD010000459.1 GCA_026648125.1 Bdellovibrionales bacterium
TCTGCTGTTGGTGGTGGCTCTCGGCATTCATCTTTGGCAGGAGCGACGGGAAGAGCGATGCTTATTCTATTGGTTGGGGGCACTTCCGGGGCAAATCACTTATATGTCTGTGCTTGAAACCTCGTTTCTCGTGAGCACGGCGCTCCTTGTGGGCGGCCTATTCGGGTGGGTCCTCTCTTTGATCGGTGGCCACGCCTTGTTGGGTCGTTGGATTTTCCCAACTCAATGGTTGCCGTTCCTTGTGGCGGTCGCAGTGGTCTTCATTTTGGCATTGAGTCCAGCTCTCTTAAGGGGGCCAAAGGAGCCTCAATCCTATTGAATTGCGACAAGGGTTAAACGCCAACCCGGGCTTGAGATTTCACCCAAGACGACTTTTTTCAGAGGATCCAAAAACTAGTTTCGGAATTTCTGGTGCCCAATACCGACCACTTGTTGCAGTCGCATGGAGAGCTCCCGCACTTCCAGATCTGTCGCGGCCGAATCACCAGCATTTGTAGCTACGAGAAGACGAGACTCCAAACGAGCGACAAGTCCGAGCGCCTCAGCCATGGTCTTTTGGTAGTCAAGTATTCCTAAGCGGGCCTGAGAGGGATTTAATCGAGCCAATTTCGAGGGAGTCAAGCCAAGAGCCACCTGAAGGTGGCCGCGAACGGCCTGGAGGTGATCAGCAATTTCTCGGCGCTTTTGGGGGTCGTGAATTTGGGCATATACTTCATCCATGCGGTAACTCATGCAAATCATATGTTTGCTTAATGGAAGGTCATTAATTCGATCCAAACAAAAGTTGGGGACGGCTGTTGCAAGAGCCGTTGGGCCCACAAGAGCCACTGTGACTAGTGCCAATAAATACTTTGTTCGAATCTGCATAATGCTACTCCTTAAAAAGCAATGACGCCTTCTATCACAAGGTGATGGAGATTGGGGGTAGAAAAGGTTTCAAAATTTGGGGGGCATTTTGAGCCACTTCGTCCCAAATGGCTTAGGTATTGAGAATGACTAAATATATTCTATCTATCGCTCGAGGCAAGTGTACTGCACCCGTACCCGAGTGCTTTGGGCGAGCGGAGCCGAAAAGATGATCTTATTGCCACTATAAATCCAAGTTGCGGGAGGATTTGGCTCTGGAAGAAGCGTCACGACGGGCTCCTCGATGGGTGCGCACCGTAAGGTTACTGAATTAATAGCCTCCACCGTGCGAGCTCCGATGGACTTGAGTTGCTCTGAGTAGCTTTCTGCGCAGATATTGCCCAAGATCCCGCCGGTCAGAGATTGAAGGTGAGAATAGACTAAACCAAAGAAGGCCGGATCTTCTTTATCCTGAGTGTCGTAGCAGATGTAGTCGCCTTTTCTGATAACAATAGAGTGATTGACGTAAGTCTTTCGCATTCCAGCGGGAGCAAGCTCATCATTGATGTAAGAAATAAGAAGCAAAGGATCATCTTCAAAATCGAGTGGACTATATTGGTTGCGATACTTTTCTGCGAGTCGATATTGTGGGCCACCAAAGTTTTCACTTGAGGGATAGTCTTTACAGCGCCCTCCGCAACTTCTCTCGTCCTCATCAGAAATGATGACCGTTGCAAGCGCGGCATCTGCTCGAAAGCATTCCTCATTTCCGATGCGTGCCACCGCTCTTCGAATAGCCGTAATACCCCGTTCATTTCCGTCTCCCTTTTCGGGAAGAGAATCGATCGAAGTAAAAAAGATATCCGACTTATTAGCTGTTTCAGGCCGAAGAACAATGCTGCCCGTTCTTATCGGATCACCGTTGGGCTTGGTGGGTGGGGCGAGCCACTCACGTGCCTTTCCTGCAATGTCATCTTCACTCACCGAAGTGGTGATGTAACACATTTGCCAATCCGTTTGATTGATATCGAGTTGTTCCACAAGTCCATCAAGCTTTGAAGCTAGCTTCTTGAGGTCTTCTGTCATCGAGCCCGAGTTATCAAGAACGAGGAGAATGTCGACTTTATTAAGAACGGGAGGAATTTGATAGGTCTCATCATAATTGACTCGGCGAGCGTTGGTAAAACAGGTTGGATCCGACTCACTAAAATAGTCCGAGGAACAAAGGTCCACGACGGGGAGGGTAAGATTGGAAAAGGCGACATCTGAACAGGAATTAAAAGAGAATCCAATAGCGAGAAGAGTGGACGTAAACGCCAGAGTGAAAAGAGGACGTTTTAATTTTTCATTCTTCATTTGGCGCTTCATGGTCTCCCCTGTTTCCCGAATAGACCAATCCACCTTCCTTAAACTTCAATGACGATGCCAGGTTTAAAGTGTCTAAAAAGGAGTTGGCAGTCTAATAACTAGACAGTGTGAACAGCACAGACAGAGCGATCTCAGAATGAGACAGTGACGAATTGCCTCATAAGTAATGTTACCGAAATTAAATCCCAAAACGGGTCGGTTTATCGGTTTTGTTGGGATGGGGGT
>JAPKGD010000046.1 GCA_026648125.1 Bdellovibrionales bacterium
GTGCGGGGACGATTTGTTTGGGCACCTGATCTCATGGCTAAACGGAGATGAAGAAGGGCGAAGTGAGTGGGCGAGAGATGCCTTTTTTAGAGAATATCGCTATTCCTTTATCGATAACCTCATTGGAGCAGCTAATTACCGGCGCTTTGTGACTTGGGATGTTTCACTTCAATTTCCGATTGGTGCCACATTAACCGATCTGTATTTAGCACTTCCAGAGAATCGAAATTTGGCGGAACAGCTTCGAGTTCGAAGGTTAAGGATAGACAGCGCAGTCGATCTGTAATTTTCTCTTTAATCGCGACTCAATAGTATAGAGGGTGTCTTCATCTGCTTTAATGATGCCGGATTCCGCTGGTATTCGAGCGATTGTGTAAATCTGTACCAATTTGGGCTTTATAATGCCAATTGTCTCCATCCATTCTTCGAGGACTTCATTCTTGGTATTGTCATAGGCGCCTTTCACAAAAAGGCTCTGCACGATAACGTTATCAAGCTTTCGTATTCCAGCCGTGAGTTTACTGACATTCGCTCTTATCAAGGGGCGATTGAATTGCTTTAGGACTAAATCTCCACCCGCATCAACTTTTACAATTCGTTCATTGAGTAAATTGAGACTTTGCACCACGCGCCGACTGTCGCAATGTGCGCCATTGGTGAGAATGACGACGGGCACTTCGGGGACCAAGTCCGATCGGGCGGCTAAAATTGCATCGACACATTGATCGAACTCAGGGTGAAGAGTGGGCTCGCCGTTTCCAGAAATTGTAATATTATTCAGAGCGATACTTTCTTGAGTGACTTCGCGTAGTTTTACTCGAAGACTCTCGCCAATCTGGGCGACTGTTGGGAAAAACTCAGATTGCTTTAGTTCATTCATACGATTTTCTGTGGGCCCCAACTCACAATAGGAGCAGTCGTAGGAGCAGATTTTTTTGTCACCGAGGAGGTTTACTCCCAGACTCAAGCCTAGTCGGCGCGATGAAATTGGCCCATAGACGAGGCCCATGGGCTCAGTTATGGCTTTCAATCCAGAATATTCGGCAGACGGCTTAGGGAATCCCATGTCTATTCTTATTTTGCCAGTCTCCATACGTTTTACAAGTTGAGAGGTTAGAGAGTTAAAATTAAACTGGTCATCATGCTAGGGAATTCAAGAGCGTTAATTTGCATAGTCCTAACAATTTTACTTTTTCAGATGTCGCAGGTTGACGCGCAAGACGCACATTCGGCTCAATTTCCTGGGTTTCGTGCCGGGCAGTCGGGTCTGGGAGTGCTTTTAGGGTGGCCCTTTGGCGGTCGATATCAGAAATGGCTAACTTGGAAGCGAGCAGTCTTTTTTGATGTTGGATATCAAACGGATGGATTTTTAGTCGGCGGTGCCAATTATTCTTTTTACCTCTTTAGTGAAGACGATCGGTGGCGAATCAAGCGCAGCGTAGGAACAATATTATACAATGTCTTTATCGGTGCTACGGGTGGATACTATTTGGGAGACGAAAGAGAAGAGAGAATTCGTCTCGGTATTCGACCGGGCGGCGCTTTCGAGTACTTGTTTCCAGCCTCGGACTGGGCCTTTCGGGCAGAAGTGGCCCCCGTCGTTTACATTAGTGGAAAGACGGCAGCTGGTGTCCAAGCGGGTATTGTATTTATGCGATATTTGGGCGGCGAGAAGTCAAAGTCTGACTCAAACAGAGGAAAAAAGAAGCAGAAGGATTCTGTCGGTCAAGACGAAGATTGGAACTTCTAGATCATTCTAAATTGAGCAATCCCAGCCAAAATGGCAAATCAGGTGAATGATTGGCGAGGACTTGACTGAGCCCTTTAAGGTCTCGGCGCTCTTCGCTTAGGGCCAAAAGGCGTGGAGGGATGAGACTTCTATGAAGTAGTATCAACTGGTCGTTGGCTTCAAGGCGAGCCGTTTGAACGGCAAAATTGGAAGTTTCTGAGATCCCTAAGAGTGCATTAGGCAATGGCGCCAAGAGCTGGGATTTTCCTGAATTATAAAGTGCCAAATCGGGAGCGCCAGAAAGGACCTGAAGATCAAATCCACTCCGATTAAGAAGGAGGTGTGGACCTCCAATCTGAGCGAAACAAAATTCTCGATCAAATTTAGCTCCCACAAAGAGCTCAACTCCACCGTGGTACTCAGCTCTGTTCTCTTCGCGACGGATTGTATCATTGGCGAGCATAATCGAAATTCTAAGATTGTTAGCCATGGGAGAAAGAGTGGTAATTGTCGCAAAAGGTGAAGTCACTTCTTCATCGGCCCGAGCGGACATGAAGAAATCGAGAATTGATTGAATCACCTTTTTGGCAACTGAGCGATTTCCCCATGGGGTTGCGACGATGCAAAGGTTGCCTTGGGGATCGCAGTGAATTTCAGGACGAGGCCGAAAGATTTTGCCGGAGTAGGAACGTTCAAGGAGTTCCATTAGGAGCCCCCATACTTTTGCAGATTGCGCTTGGCTTTGTTGTAATATTCATCACCAGGAATGGCCTTTTCCAAAATTTGTCGCCAGCGCTCTTTAGCGGAATCGACGTTGCCCATGCTCTCTTCAAGAACACTGTCTTCATAGATTGACTTCATTTCCTTGAGAGACTTCGCCATGGCTTGACTACGCATGTTTTGTGCTTCGCTGTTGGAGGGATCCTCCTTGAGGGCCTTCTCACAGTTTGTAAATGCTGTTCTATAAAGGTTTTTATCGAGGCTTTCCTTACAGAGACTCAAGAGCCCCGCGACCTTTTGAGTCAATTCTTTGCGGACATTAGCTAGGTCTCTTTGGGCATCCATTTTCTCTCGATCAAGAGCGGGGTAGGAGCCGTTGAGAAATTTTTCATATTCAGAAATAGCCTTTATCAACTGGCCCTGTTTATAAAGAGCGCGTGCTTTCTCAAATTGTTTCTGACCAGCTGCTCGGCGTTGGTTTGATGCATCGATCGACTGCTGCTTTCTCTCTCGCTGATCCTCTTTGGACTGAACTTCAATAATAAGTGCAGTGATCGACGAGTGCTCAGGGTCTCTCTCAATCGCTGGCGCGAGGCAGCGTCGAATCTCATCTACCGTGGTACTATCTCTGAGGCCGCGCCGACAATCATCTACAAATTGCATAATAACTTGTTCGGCTTCTTTTCTCTCACGCTCTTGTCTCTCTTTGTCAGCGGCTGCACGAACAAGATTTAATCCGTTCTGACAGTACGTCTCAAGTTCCTTAGAGTTATCAAAAGCTGGAACAATCTCATGTACTTTTTTAACTTCACTTAAGCAAAGCTCATAGCGACCCTGTAAATACATATTTTTAGCCAGAGTGAACGAATCTTTTACCGCCTGCTGCTGATCTTTTCCGAGTTGGTCAAAGGTCGGCGAGCTGCTCGCATTTTCTGCTTTATCCGGGTCAGTTTTGGTTGTGGGAGCGTCTGGTTTTTGTCCAAACAGGCCATACAAAATGATCGGCACAAGAATGATGAGAGCCTTGCGAACTAAGGAATTTGATGCGGGCTTGGGAGGTGGAGGAGTGCCCCATGCCTCAGCGTATCCGCTAGAAGGGTCATATTTGACGACATTGGCTTGAGCCATCTCCTGAGGGTAGGCCATGGGCATTGGTGCTGGTTGCATTTCACTGGGGGGAGCAACAGCCTGTGGAATTATCGCGGGAACCCGTGCGTGAAAACCTAGATCGCGAATTTCAAAAGTGAGTTTTGTCCCGGCGACTTTAATAACGTCGCCGCTCGTCAGCTGCCAGGGCTCATTGGCGGAAATGGTTTCGTCGTTGAGCATTGTGCCATTGGCGCTGCCCAAGTCAGTGACAAAATAACCATCCTCGGTCCGGAGGAGTTCAAAGTGCCTTCGGCTTGCTCGAGGCTCATCAAGTGGAATTTCACAATGAGGGTCGCGCCCCGCCACCCAGAGGTGTCCTTCAAGGCGTAGAACCTCTTCGCGCCCTTTTCTCGAGGAGATTCTTAGAAAGGCATTCAATGAGCTGACACCAGCCATTGTCGCTTCATGGTTACCCACATCTGGCACGATTTCTTGAGGTTGCGGGGCTACTACGGTCGGCAGCTTGGGTTCTTGATCTAATTGAATTGAGGGCTCAACCGGCTCTTCAGCGGGCGCAACTTCCACGACTTCATTAAGAATAAAGATAAACTCAAAAGGCGCGGCAGAGAACGAAAGATCTCGATTCAATTCGATGATTTTGGCGGCTTCACCGTCAACAATGAGATCTCCGAAGCGAGCGAGTAACTCAACGATCCAAACGCCATCGCGCTGACAAAATTTGAGATGATGTCGGGAGATCCCTCTCTGCACAGGAAGAACAATGGCAGAGTCTTCAGCTCGCCCAACCAAATACTCGCGGCCCTCCTCGAGGGTCAGTGTGCCGAGCTCTTGAGCGAGTAGTTTTACGACGACTTTTGCCATCTAAAATCTCTCCTCAAGTTGGGCCGAACACGCTTCAAGGTTGGCTTTCGCCTCCTGGTAGCGTTTATTTGTGGAATCTTTCACCATAAACATTACGTTCTTAAAAGCGGAGGCACATGCGCCATATTGGTTCTGATCGCGATATTTTTTGCCAAGAACCATATGATATTGAATCAGTTCATCAAATTTTCTCTGTGAAAGTCGAAGATATCGAGTACAGAGCACGTGTTGCGGATAAAGGGATAGGCAGGCCTGAAACGAGCTCATGGCCCGTTCAAATTGACCTTTTCGGTAGTCGCGAAAGCCAACCACAAAAGACTCTTGAGCTTTGTTATAGCCAACGTCATTAACGGAAACGTCCTTTGGTCGCCGACGGGCCCTCTCAAGAACGGTCTGCACGGCCTTTGTTTCAGCTTCAATCTGTTGATCACTGACTTTGGGCTTATTGTCAGAATTGTTTCCGCTTAGGCCCATCCATAATATAAGTCCAATTGCACCGATGGCCACCCATCTGAAGGAATTGGATTTTGGCTTGGCCCGACGAAGGTGGGGCTGAGAATATCCTTGATGAGGAAAGGGAGCTGCAGCGCCGCCCGACATCATGGCGGGAGGATACCCAGGGGATTGAATGTGGGATCGATCACGCGGCGCCAACGCACCCGCAGATTTGAAAGAGAGTCTTAGTTCTGTGTGACCTAACTGAATGACTGAGTTGTCTTTAAGAACAGCTGACTTACATTCACGTCCGTCGACTTGAATCATATTACGATCAGTTATATCGTGTATTTCGATTCCTGAATTTGTAAAAATGATCTCTGCGTGGTTACGGCTACATTTTGGGTCGACGATGATAATGTCGTTATCAGGTCCGCGCCCTAAGCTGACTCGACCGGAGACCAAACGGTAAACCGTTCCCTTGGACGGTCCATTGAGGACAGTCAGTATGGTCTCAGCGCCAGATGTCATGGCAAGGGCAGTAGATTTCAACTCTCACCCCCGCTTGGAACGGCAATCACTAAATAATAGGCGATCTTTGAAGAACCAAAGATGGCCTGGGCAATGAGTTGATGTGGAACTCCGCCAAACTCAAGTTCGTTATTGACCAACTGATCAGGGTTTTGATCGAGGCGATCCAAAAGGTCTACTATGCTTAAGCGAAAAGCCTGATCGGAGATTTGTTGTACAGGCAGATTTAATAATTCTCCACTATTGAGACGGGTGCGTTGTTCGAAGGCTTGGTTGACCGAGACAATGCTGCGATCAACAGCTGAAATAACTAAACCTGCAAATCCGACCATTTCGACGATATTCGACATTTCTAAGCGTCGATCGTGTTCAAAATTCATAGGTGCAGGTGCATCACCTCCACCTGAAAGAGCTCTGGCCAGTGCAGAATTGATGTTTGAGGTCAGCTGCCGGATAGGCTCAAAGAGAAAAGAGACTTTCACATCATCACGACCCTCTCTGAGGGCTCGACTGAGTTGCGAATTTAGTGAATTGAGGGGGTGTGCAATAAGATTATAAAGAAAATAAAAGAGTACGAAGCCTAAGATCGTCGCAATGAAAAGTGTGATCACAAATAGGCTGATTGTTTTACTGTCGTCAACTGCAAGGGTGGTCATATCGTACTTGACCACGGCGAAGGCCAGCGTTCCGGTTCCGCCCGTCTCAGGGTTGTAGGCGGCTATGGGAACAAGAGCGACTACGGTGTTGCTATCAATTTGACGAACAGCTTCTTTTTCTCCCAAGCGAGCTTCATGAACAAAGGGGATGTCGGGATAAGACTCAGCCTTAGAGGCGGGCGCAATAATTTTCCCATCGACCTTTGAAATGATGAGTGCATCGGTCACACCAGTTCGTTGAGCGGTGGACATGTTGATTGCAGTATACAGTCCTTCTCGAATCGGCCCTTCGTTGACGCGCGCAAGTGTGGCAGCGATTGTGAGCGCGTGCTGTTGACTTTGCTGTTCAACAGTATCTCTGAGAATGCGAATCAGAGGAATGGTCGAAAGTGAAGTTACTAGGAGTATGAAGCCAGCCATAAAGAGAGCGAGAAGTGTCTTGAAGTCGATGATTTCAGCAAGATGGTAAACGCCAGGCATAACCACGCGCTCGATGTAGTCCATAACCACACTCGCCATTGAGTCCATATTGGAGCGGCTTGGTGATTCTGCAGGAGGCATTTCTTGCGAAGGAGGAGCGTACATTCCGCCCATCGGAGCCTGCGGCATTTGATATTGTGGCGTGGGTGCACCCACGGTCATACTCGGCATTTGAGCCTGGGCTTGAGAGAAAGGAACGATCTCAATTACAACTTCATGAAGTCCAATGCGATCGCCGGGCTTAACTTTAGTGCTTCGATATTGGGTGCCGTTAACAAAAGTTCCGTTGCGTGAGCCCATGTCGGTGATGATGAACTTATCTTGAAGTACATCAATCTTGACGTGCTCCTTTGAAACATTGGGACTAAGAATTTTGATGTCGCAGGAAGGCGCTCGCCCCAAAGTGTTGGAACCAGGCTTTAACGGGAATATGCGACCGGCTTGAGGGCCGGCAAGAATTCTAATCGCCCACATAGAGCTGATCTCCTTCCCGGACCACGTCTTGACCGACAGCACCAGCAGCAAATTCAAAAACCGATTGGGCCCCAGTGACTGGAGGTACCAGGCGCCATGGCTTTAGATTTCGCACGACGCGGCGAACGATGAGGTCTTCGTCAACAAAAATGGCGTCGATAGTAAAGCGCATGAAGAAGGTATGAATGCTATTGCATGGTTCGATCCAAAGAGTGCTCCGCTGAGAGAGAGAGTCACGGCCAAGCAGTCCTCGCAATCGAGCATAAAAGGCTTTCGCATCTTCGACCGTATCCGCGAGTATGAGGCTCTGTGTTTTGTTATGCAGGCGATGATTCATTAGTTGCCCCCATACCAAAATTGAAGAATCACGGGACCGAATACGAGAATCAGAACGGCGGGTAGAATAAATGCCATCATTGGCAAAAGCATAAGCTGAGAAGCGCGAGCGCCTGCCTTTTCGGCCCGCACGAATCGCTCGAGGCGCATTTGAACGGATTGATCCTTGAGAACTTGTGCGATTGAAGCGCCGGTTTCGTCTGCATCTCGAACGACCGCAACGAAGCTGGTGAGTTCGGGAACATCAAGCCGGTCCGAAAGAGCGATCAGCGCATCTTTGCGAGAACTACCCAGCTTGATATCGCGAAGCACGAGATTGAGTTCATCTGCGAGAACGCTTCCTTGAGCCTTGTCGACAATTTTTTGAATGGCGCCGATAAAATCCAATCCAGCTTCTGTAGAGAGTGCCATGAGATCAATGAAGAAAGGGAGGTCTGCGGCGATTTGCACATAACGCTTTTGCCTTTCACCCTTGCAATACATGTGTGGGTAGTAAGCGCCAATCAAACCAATGCCGAAGCTAAGCCAATAAGGATAACCCAGTCGAAGTGCGAAGTTTAAGATCACCATGACGATGGGGAGCAGAACTCCCCAGAGAATTTGTAATCCGATAAACTCATCGACGTTCAATTCCTGAGAAAGACCCGAGGTCAGAATTTTTTTGCGAACAGATTCACGGTATTGAGGGTTTTTTACCCGAGCCGCATGCTGAAGGGTAAAGTTGTGGACGAGAGGTCGGGAAAAGTTAATTAAACCCGATTTTGATTTTGCTGGTTCGTCGCCAGAGGCCCATGCTAAAGCTTCCGCATCGGTGTTATTGTTGAACACTGCTGAGGTAAACAAATACACGGCGAGAGCCGCAAGACCTAAACCGCTCAACAACAGGATAATGTTGAAGCTGAGGAATGCCGTCATATGCACCAACTCATTCTTGCCTCACAATCACCGCGCCGCCGCGAGCTTCTCGAAAAAGAGGGCTTTTTGTTTGCTGTCGACACACTTAAAGTATCGGAATTAATTAATAAAAACCTGAACCTAGAGACCGCGATTGCGACCGTTGCCCAGGACAAAGCCAAAGCCCTCGTCGAGACGGGTAAGTATCCAAAAGGACGGGGAATTTTGATTTTGTCTGCGGACACAGTCGTCGTCCTTGGCGAAGATGTTCTCGGAAAACCGGCTGACGCTGAGCAAGCAAAAGAATTTTTGCGACGTTTGTCGGGCGCGGAGCACCGCGTAATCAGTGGAATTTGTGTCTATGACGTCGACAGCTGTCGATATTTTTTGGAGGCCGACACGACTTTCGTCCGATTCAAAAGTCTCACGGAAAGTGAAATTTCTGAATATGTGGAGAGTGGTGAGCCACTTGATCGAGCCGGTGCCTATGCCATTCAGGGGGGTGGGGCTTCGTTTGTAGAGGAGCGAAGAGGTTCCTGGAGCAATGTGGTCGGATTACCACTCGAACTGTTTGAAAGGATGATTGTTCAACATGGATGGAAACTCGCTCGCCGAAAGAGCGGCTAGTATTCAAGCGCAAATTCGCAAATGCGAAGAAGCCTACAAAC
>JAPKGD010000460.1 GCA_026648125.1 Bdellovibrionales bacterium
GATCGTAGGTCGGACCCTGATCATCTCCGTCATGAAATGAAATTCGCCGCTCCTTTTTTGATTTAAAATCAAAACTGTAGACTTGGTAATGTTCATGTCGAGTTCGCTTGCGACCAAGGAATACGATTCTGTCGCCCGTCTCATTGAAGCGGGCACAACAGTTCTCACCGATAAGATCAATCCTCTCGGCTTTGGCAGGTTGATATCCAGAAGGGGGTATGGGTTGCTTTTGCTGGCCCCGTGGGTCAGACCCTCCCGAAGTCTTGCACCCCAAATTTAAGCATGTGGCGAGAAGTACGAAAATGAGGCGAGATTTACAGCGCAAAGCGCACCACCTTTTTTATTAGAGAAGTGGGGGAGTGCTGAGAAATTTCTGATACGGGAATCCACTTCACGGGCGTGGACATTTTCTTAAGTGACGTTAGTGATGTCGTCACATCGACATAGATTTCGTGATGTGTGATGGTGTGAACAAATTTGTAGCGCTTGGGCTTTTTCTTTAATTTGACCGCTTGGCCCGGCGGCAGCAAATGTCCCTTGAGGACCGGGAGTGCGTGGGATTGAGTCAGAGCTATGCGGTCGTTCTTCGCATTCAAACAAACTCGCCAAAGCCAAATCTCCTTTGCTTTTCTCGGACGCGCGAGTGGACGCTTAAGATGCTGGCCACTCTTAAGTCCTTGGCATCCCAATCGAAGTGGACACATCGCACAGGAGGGACTTTTAGGAGTGCAGATTGTGGCTCCAAGTTCCATGAGGGCTTGGTTTAAGTCACGGGGGTCAACGCCTGCGGCCCATTGGTCAGAAAGATTCTGCAATCGATTTCGTTCAATTGTTTTCCACCAAGGAATCGACAAATCATAAAAGCGGCAAAGAACTCGAATCACATTCCCATCGAGCACGCCCACACTTTCACCGAAAGCGAGACTTGCCACCGCTCGTGAAGTATATGGCCCAAATCCAGGATACTTCATGAGCTCCTTATGGGATTGGGGAAATTCTCCAAGTTGATGAATCTCTTGAGCGGCTCGCCACAAATTGGATGCTCGAGAATAATAGCCAAGTCCTGCCCAGGCCGAGCGAACTTCTTTCTCCGTGGCAAAGGCTAGACTTTTGAGGTTGGGAAATTTCTCGAGAAATCGGTGAAAATACGGAATGACCGCAGCAGTGGTTGTTTGTTGCAGCATAGTCTCAGAAATCCAAATTCGATACGGGTCCCTATTTTCGCGCCACGGGAGAGGTCTTTGGTTGTTTAAAAACCAAGACAAAAGTCTGCGGCGATCTGGATCAAAGTCGGGGCGTTGCTTTGCCATGAGACTCATAAATTTACAGGTCCAGGTGAGTTCATGCAATGGCTCTTGTTGGGCGGGGCGTTGACGGCGAAATATCTGATTTTAGGACTCTTCTTTAAGACAACAGCTTCCGAAAATTCCATGTGGCAAACAGTCTTATATTGGCAGCTTTGATTTCTCTTAGCTCACTCGGGTGGGGGGAGGAGAGCCTTAAATTGGCTAGTGCTACCAATAGAGAGCAGATCAAACTCAGCGAAAATGCACAGATCACTTCATTCGGATTCACGCCCAGTGAAAGTGCTCCTACGAGCTGTATCCTCAAGCGAGGGGCCAAGGGGTCCGTGGTCGCCCGATATGGTGAACAGTCACTTGTCGTTTTTAATGAAGGCGACTGGCGAGGGGCCTGCAAAGAACGGGGATTGGGTGGTCAGCCCATGGGTTGGGTCTCAGACTCAGCACTTAAACAAGAACCTCGCATTTCAACCGAGGGACTCAATAAATATGGTGATCGATGTGCGGCCTATGAATTTATCGAATCCAACTTGAAAACAAAAGCGCCCAAGTTGGAGGCCGGCACAAGCGAGTGTAAAGACAACTGCGCACAGAAATCTCCACTGCTTGATTTGGCGGCGCAAATGTTAGAGATGGGGGCCTTTCACGATGGCAACCGTTGTTTGATTGAAGGCCGAAGTGCAAATGAGAGTGATGTCGACTGCAGTTTTGATGCAATGATGAAGGAGGTCCATACCTGTCAGGGGCGAATGGCGGAGGCTGATCGAAATCGATGCATTGGTCGCTGTGTGAACAAGCTCTATAAGATGGCCTGTGAAATGTCCCCTTGGAAAGAAAAGACGATTGAAGAGCGATTCCAATTGATCATGAAGCTCGGCGAGGAACCTGCGCGCCACTATGGTGTGGACGCACGGATGATGCCTTGTATAGGGATCGTAGAAACAGGATATTTAGAGCCGATGCAAAAGACCAGCATGGCGTGCATTGACCCCGATCGCAATCGCTATCACGGATTGGGTATGATCACGCAACAAACCTTAGAAAGTTACTTAAATCCCTCTCGTCAGGTCAAAGTCAATCGTCGAATAGCGGGATCAAAACAAACGGTAGAAGTGATTGTCGGACCTTTTCGCTCC
>JAPKGD010000461.1 GCA_026648125.1 Bdellovibrionales bacterium
GCTGCTTTCTTGGTGAAATAGACATGGTGGTCATGACCGCTGGAACGGGTGGAACTCTGACAGGTGTTGCGAAAAAGATCCGTGAGAAATGCCCTCAAGTTGAAGTGATCGGCGTGGACCCTGTGGGCTCCATCCTTGGCGGTGGGACAGAGATCAAAAGCTACATGGTTGAGGGCATTGGCTACGACTTTGTACCTGAAGTATTGGATCGAAGCCTCGTCACAGAATGGGTTAAGACAGAAGACCGCGAGTCCTTTCTTATGTCGAGACGAATGATTCGAGAAGAAGGGATCCTTTGTGGCGGATCCAGCGGCTCAGCCATGGTTGGTGTCATGAAATGCGCCCAGAAGTTGAAAAAGGGACAAAATTGCGTGGTGGTCTTGCCAGATGGAATCAGAAATTACATGAGTAAGTTTCTGGACACCAAGTGGATGCAGTCACATGGATTCATTTGATGCAATTGGGGGGCGTTTGAAAAAAATCTTTGTCCTGATTTCGATGCTGATTTCATTTTGCGCTGGCGCCTCACAGACCTTGTGTTTAAGTGAGTCACAGGTTCAATTCCGCCCGGTGGGATATCCCGCCGAATTGCTGGTGGAGCCCACAGGGACAAATCCTGGCGCATTCAAAATAACTGTGAATGAGGCCAACGCGAGTACTCAGCTTATTTATCAAGACTCAGGAGAGACAGTGAAGGTCCATCAGGTCCGGTTTTCATGTCGAAAACGGGCCGAAGATCTTCTGCGCGCCCGCATCCTTGTTGCCATTGAAAGCCTCAAGATTAACAGCCAGCTTGCTCTAATTCTTATGTTACAGGTTGGGATGAATACAAATTACGACACTTCTTGTGGAATTCTTGAACAATCTAGCCGTCTAGAGTCTTCGAACACCAAGTCGAAAGACCTTTTAGGCGCTGAGATTCTAATGAGTTCTTCGGATGAGGCTCACACCATAATGGAATACGGGTACGGGATGGTCTACTCCACCCGATTTTGTCGCTAGCGCAAAGTGCGAGTCCAAATGTAGGTGAGGCTCTGATCGTCCACCTGAAAAGTCATATAGAGCTCACCATTTTTCAAAACTGTTGGAGTTGAAGTTTCTCTGCCGAGCTGCATGTCGGGATCCCTCGAGCAGTCAAATCGATTTTGGGGATTGACCCATGTCACTTTGTCCCTCAAAAACTCTCCATCAAAGGCGTACCTGCCATCTCTTTCACAAAATCCCTTTTCATTATTTCGATACCACAACAGAGTATCTGATCCGTCTTCGCGAAAATTAAATTCAATGATCAAATCCGGATTGAAAGGCGGACGCTCTTCCCCATCTAGAATAATTCGATCGAACCTCCAAACACCCACGATATCGCGTTCCGCTGACATGAGCCCATCCGCGTAGACAAATCCAGAGAAAGCAATAAGATTAGAAATAAGAACTTTGATTAATTTGGATCTCATTTTGCCACCTCCGGATTAATCCAACCCCGACTCAGCACAACGCCCATGACTTTTCGTTGCGTTTCACTACTCAACTCTGCTCTGGCTGCATCTCCAATAACCGGAACAAAATCTTCAAACCTTCCGCTTGGCCCAATCCGAGCCAGAAAAGATTTTGCCAAAAGCGCGGCATCATCATTGCCGATGGTTTTGGCGATATCCCAAAAGGTCCCGCTAATGACCAGGCTGTTTTCATATTTGCCCTTGCCCAAATTCTGGACCGTGAGTCGATTATCGATAGTCCTTTTAAATGGTGCAGGAACATACGCGTAAGCCCCCATTTGCGGGCGATCATCGGCAAGGGCTGTAAAGAAGTCCGAGAAGGCTTCGCTATATGAGCCACCTTCACCCTCAAAAGGAAGTCCGGAAAGCAATTCCACATAAGCGTGAGAGACCTCGTGCTTTACAATACTGGGGTCTCGAGGAATTCCACGGTAGATTTTACCGTCCCCATCACCGAGACGAACCTGTCCGCGAAAATAAAAGGCTGCATTCCCAGGAACTGGCGCACCCACATGCAACTTAATCTCTAAGCGATTTGGTAATATGAGATCTAATTGAGACTGAAACCAGCGAGCCTGTTGATCTGCAAAATAATAGGCTTGTACATCATCAAATTCACGTTGGTCCGGAGTAAATCGAAAGTCGTTGGCCGGTCGATACGGGCTTGCGCCATCCGCTGAAAATGCCTTCACCACTTGCGAAGTTAAAGTCCCATCCCCCACCAAGGCAGGGAGGATTTCTTCCTCCAAATTACTTCGATTAGGAAGACCATTAAAAACGGTGGCAACTCCGTCAATTCCAGCCATCGGAGTTAGCTTCTCATTGAAGATCAATCCACGCTGATCAATTAAATATTCGCGAAGCCGACCTTCTGTCTCTTCAAGTACGGTCACCTTAAATGACGGCTCCCACCCCCGATGGTGTTT
>JAPKGD010000462.1 GCA_026648125.1 Bdellovibrionales bacterium
GCCGGTTGTTAATTTCGACAAATCAGGTTCAACTTGCCATGGCCGTTATAGGAAAGGCTTTCTTTCCGCAAAAATTAAACAAACGACCATTTGGTGGGAGCCCAGTGCACCCTTCGGCGGTGATCGATGCGACGGCTCAGCTTGGAGAGGGCGTGATCGTCGGCCCCAATGCGACGATTGGAGCAGGAGTTAAAATTGGCGCTCATTCAATCATAGGAGCCAACACCACGATTGAGGCCGAAGTAGAAATTGGTGAAAGAACACACATTCACCCTCAAGTGTACATCGCCTATTTGTGTCGCATTGGGAGCGACTGTGAAATCCACCCTCAAACTTCGATTGGCACCGAGGGCTTTGGTTACGTTCATGACCAGGAGGGCAAACACCATCGGCTCACCCACTATGGCCGAGTTGTGATTGAAGATCGAGTGCATATCGGCGCCGGTGTCCAAATTGACCGAGGCACTTTTTTAGATAGCTGGATTGGCTCCGACACAATTATCGATAATCACTGTCACTTTGGTCACAACATTCGGATTGGCGCCGGAAATATTATCACTGGCGGGATGATAACAGCAGGTTCGGTCACGATTGGTGAGCGTTGTGTTTTTGGCGGCCGCACAACCATTGCCGGGCACCTGACGATAGCTCCGGGTTGCCAGTTTGCCGGTCTCTCAGGAATCAACTCTTCCATTGAGACCCCCGGACAGTATGGTGGCTATCCGCCGCAACCGCTTAAGAACGC
Source organism: Bdellovibrionales bacterium (assembly GCA_026648125.1). Lineage (GTDB taxonomy): Bacteria > Bdellovibrionota > Bdellovibrionia > Bdellovibrionales > UBA1609 > JAIBAM01. The sequence continues at coordinate 746 of JAPKGD010000462.1, forward strand.
GCTAAAAACAATCTCTTCTTTTCCGCATTTACCTAAACTGCGTCGTAATTTGAATCGAGTTCTAAAACATCTCGGACTCGAAGCTGAGGAGTCTTAATGTCTCGCTTTTATCTTACAACTCCCCTTTACTATGTGAATGACAAACCTCATTTAGGAACAGCCTATTGCACCATTGTGGCCGATGTTCTGAGCCGCTACCATCGTCTCTTTGGAGATGAGACGCTTTTACTTACGGGTGCGGATGAACACGGCCAAAAAATTCAAGAGACCGCGGCAAAACGTGGGATAACTCCCCTTGAACAATGCGATGAAGTCGTGGAGCTTTTCAAATCAGCGTGGAAAGAGCTCAACATTCAATATGACATTTTCTTTAGGACCACTGCCGATTTTCACAAGCAGGTGGTGCAAAAATGTCTCCAGGAGCTCTTCGAACGAGGTGAAATCTATTCGTCTGAGTACGAAGGTTGGTATTCTGTTAGCGAAGAAATTTTCTACATGGAAAAGGACCTGGTTGAAGGCAAATCGCCAACGGGTCGCGATGTGGTTAAGATTCGCGAAAAAAATTACTTCTTTAAAATGTCGAAATACCAACAAGCGCTCATTGACCACATTGAAAAGCATCCTGATTTTATTTGGCCAGAAAGCCGAAGAAACGAAGTCCTCGGTTTTCTCCGCCAACCTCTCAATGATCTCTGCATCTCTCGCCCCAAGGCTCGCCTCTCCTGGGGCGTGGAACTCCCTTTTGACAAGGATTATGTTACGTACGTTTGGTTTGATGCGCTCCTAAATTATGCCACTGGTGTAGGTTTGAAACAGCCCGGACGCGAAGATGAGTTTAAGAAATGGTGGAGCGATGCTGGCGCAATTCACCTCATTGGCAAAGACATCATCACCACGCACGCGGTTTATTGGCCCACCATGCTTTTGGCTTTAAATATTCCACTTCCCAAGCGAATCTTTGCTCACGGCTGGATTCTCAATAAAGAAATGGAAAAAATGAGCAAATCCAAAGGCGACGTGGTGAATCCGCTCGACATGAAAGACTATGTGGGCGTCGATGGCCTTCGCTATTTTTTGATTCGCGATGTACATCTCGGCAACGATGCTCCATTTAGCCTGGACTTGCTTTTTAATCGAGTGAACAATGATCTTGCTAATAATTTAGGAAACCTCGCAAGCCGCACCTTGAACTTGGTGGAAAAATTCTTTTCTGGTGCGATTCCTGAAGTCGGATCACCCGATTCGGGAGCGGATCACATTCGCGAGCATGCTCTAATGACGCCACAAAAAGTACAATCCGCTATTGAGAAGATGGCTCCGAGTCAGGCACTTGAAGCCATCGTGGAGCTGCTGAACGAAGCCAACAAATATCTCGAAGAGCGAGCCCCATGGAAACTTGCAAAAACAGATTTGCCAGCAACCGCCACAGTCTTGAGAGCAGCGCTTGAAGTTTTGCGCTTTGTCTCGATTCTGCTCCATCCGGTGATGCCGACCAAGATGAAAGAGCTACAAGTCCGCCTTGGTTCCCCTGAAATGAGTTGGAAGGCCCTCTCCCAATGGGAAGGATTGAAAACAGGAACTCTCGTTAAAAAGGGCGAGCCTTTATTTCCTCGTCTTGAGCTACCAAAATAACCGACCAAAAGAAGGAGCCTTTAT
>JAPKGD010000463.1 GCA_026648125.1 Bdellovibrionales bacterium
GAGTTTCTATATTAAGACGCCATACTCTCGAGAAGTCGTCGCGATGAGTGTGCTTGAAATGCACGCAAACATTCTCGATACTCTTCTGCAGAATCGGGCCCCGCAGCAGCTTCCTGGGGGAGTGAATCTAATTCTGACCATTTTGTTTTCATTGCTTACCATTTACGTTGTATTGAATGTCCGCCCCTTGAAAGGAATTGGCATTCTTGCCGGAGCGTTCTTAGCGTTTATTTTAGCGACTTACATCTTGTTCGCCCTCGGCTGGTGGATGCCAATGGCTCACTCTTTGATCGCCATTTTTGTCTGCTATTATTTCTTTATTCCCTATCGCTTAATTATGGAGAATCGGCGTAGCTGGGAATATCAACAAAAGAATAGGCTTTTGACCCAAGTCGAGGAGCTCAAATCGAACTTTCTACGAATGATGTCTCATGATCTGAGAACTCCCTTAGCAAGAATTCAAGGGATGGCAAACGTCGTGCTCTCCGACAACAACCCACTTAGCGACACACAGAGAAGAGCTGTTGAAACTATCTATCGATCCAGTGAGGAGCTTTCCAACTTCATTGGATCCGTCCTCAACTTGGGTAGAATTGAAAGCAAAGACATCAAGCTTCACTTGCGGAGCCGGGATATCAATTCGCTCGTTCGAGATGTGGTTAAAAAATGTGAATTCCTAGCTCGCAAGAGAGGGATTGAAATTCGCATGGAACTTGAGCCTATGTTTAGTTTTAAAATCGACGAGGACCTCATTCGCCAGGTCCTTACAAATTTGATTGAAAATGCCATCAAGTATAGTCCTGACAATGGCAAAATCTTGGTGACGAGTGAAGAGGTAGAAGGAGAGGCGATTCTCCAGGTGGCAGACCAAGGCATGGGAATTCCTCAGGAAGACCTGCCCCATGTCTTTGAAAAGTTCTATCGCAGTCGCAACGCTCGCGGGTCCACAGTCTCCGGCTCTGGATTAGGACTTTATCTGGTGAAGTATTTTGTTGAGTTACATCATGGGAAAGTTGATGTAGAAAGCGAACCCAGTAAGGGGTCAACGTTCTCGATAACTCTGCCCATGGTTATGGACACCCAAACTCGCGCTCGGTCGCGCGAAGGAGTGCAATATGTTTAAAGTCCTCGTAGTAGATGACGATCCCGGACTACGTCTATCTGTGCGGAGTGCACTTACAAATACCGGCCGATTTGATGTGGACGAAGCCTTTGATGGGGTCAATGCCCTCGAAAAAGTGCGAGCAGGAAACTATAATCTGGCGATTCTTGATGTGGATATGCCTCGCATGTCGGGACTTGATGCGCTCAAGGCGATCAAAGAACATGATCCTTCGATTATCGTTATTATCATGACGGCCTATGCGAATATTGACGATGCCGTACGAGCCGTAAAAGAGGGCGCCTACAATTATGTCGCCAAGCCAATCCAGGCGGAAGAACTTGTGACTATGGTGGACAAGGCCATTCGCGCCTACTCCATGATCTCCGACGTCGCCGCCTCAGCGCCCATGCTGATGGAAAGTGGCCGGGAAATGATTGGCAATACGGCGCAGATGCGCAAGGTATTTAATATCATCATGCGACTTTCAAAGGTCGATACTCCTGTTCTTATTCGAGGGGCCTCGGGAACAGGAAAAGAGTTGGTGGCACGAGCGATTCATGCCAATTCGGCGTTTAAAGATGGTCGATTTGTTGCAATAAATTGCTCTGCAATTCCAGAAAATCTCTTTGAGAGCGAACTCTTTGGCCACGAAAAAGGATCGTTTACTGGAGCAGATCAACGCAAAATTGGAAAATTTCAGTTTGCCGAGGGCGGAACTCTCTTTCTCGACGAACTCGGAGATCTGCCTGTTATGATGCAGGTTAAATTGTTGCGAGTTCTCCAAGAAAAGGTTTTTACTCCCGTTGGAGCCAATCGGGAAATCGAAGCCAATGTGAGAATCATCGCGGCCACCAACCGCCCGCTCGAGGAAATGATCAAGAAGGGTGTGTTCCGAGAGGATCTTTACTATCGACTGAACGTTATGCCCATTTTTCTTCCCTCACTCAAAGAACGTAAAGAAGATATCGATCACCTCGTCGGTCGATTTATAAAAAAGTTTAATCGACAACATGGAAAACGAATCATAAACGCCACACCAGAGGCATTAGCGGTCTTAAAAAAATATGACTGGCCGGGAAATATTCGCGAGCTGGAAAATATTATTGAGCATGCCTTCATTTTGGAAGAATCCAATCACCTCAATTTGGGATCTTTGCCCGAATCAATCTTGGCAGCCACAGGTGTAGACCTCTCCGATTACACTCCGACAACTTCGGAAGTCTCCCATTTAGACTTAGACGATGACCTCCATTCCGAAGGTGAATTAGACGGCGAATTAGCCACTGACGATGA
>JAPKGD010000464.1 GCA_026648125.1 Bdellovibrionales bacterium
ATGCGCAATCATCTCCGCCGAATGAGTCGAGGCCACTGGAGCATGGCTCCGGTTCGCGTGAGAGATTCGGATGAATTCCAAGATCTTGTTGAGTCCTACAATTATTTTTATGAATCGTTTCGCAGCCAATTAAAGCGTGATCTTCGCATGCTCAAACAGATTAAAATCGATCCTCATGATCGGGACTCTTTTGTGGCTTGGAGAGCGCTCATTGAAGATCGCTGCCGACAACTCAACCTTAAATCCGAGCTGCCATTTCCTATGATTAGCGCTTCGAATGACGAATCGAACGCTGAATCTCCCGATTCGCGTCACGCGTCTTGATCGTTTGCCGCTTATCGCCTTTGAGCTTTCCCTTAACCAATGCAATTTCGATCTTCGCTCGTCCCTGTTTAAAATAAACTTTTAAAGGGACACAAGAAAAGCCCTTCTCCTGCACCTGAGCCATCAATTTATCGATCTCCAACCGGTGTAAAAGAAGTTTTCTCCGGCGCTCTGGCTCATGGTTGTTATAACTACTCGCCGTGTAGGGAGCGATATTCATCTTCTGAACATAGGCTTCGGGCCCCACAAAGGCGACGTAACTGTCTTTGAGCGTACACTGTCCCGCGCGAAGCGATTTCACTTCGCTTCCTGTGAGGGAAAGACCGGCCTCAAAGGTTTCCAAAATATGGTAGTCAAAACGGGCCTTTTTATTTTCAGCGACGATTTTAATTCCCATCAGTTCAATTCCAGCAATTCAAAAAGCCGCAAAAATTGCTCTTGAGAAAGTTCCTCAGCGCGGACTTTTGGACCCACCCCCAATTGCTCGAGGAGAGCCTCAATAGACTTTTGGTTTAACGTACTTTCCCGGCCCAATGCGAGGAGATTCTTGGATAAGAGTTTTCGTCTCTGGGCAAAGGCTGCTTTAAGAAAGGTCAAAAACCCTTGTGAACGCCCCGGAAAGGCAAAATTCTTCCGTTTAAAGGAGAGCACTTGGCTTGCCACCTTGGGTGGGGGCTTAAAGTCGCCCGGGGCCGCATCGCAAACCTTAGCCAAATGAAAATGGGATTGGGCCATTACGCTGAGCAAGCCATAAGCTTCTGTTCTCGGCCGAGCCGTAAACCTTTGGGCCACTTCCTTCTGAAACATCAGGACCATGGACGAAATAGCCTCGGGCCCAAGACAGCGATCGATCACAATGTGTGTCGAAATCTGATAGGGAAGATTACTGACTAAAGTGGTCTGTGGCGGCAGCGAAAGTTGATTCCAATCCACCTGAAGAGCGTCACTTTCATGAACAGAAAGTCCACGCTTTTGCCAATAATTTGCGAAGGTACGATCAAGTTCCACGAGAGTGAGGGGGAGATTCAATTTTATCAACTCCTCAGTCAACGCCCCCACTCCTGGCCCCACTTCAATAAGGGCCTGCGGATTCTGGTTTCTTACGGCTTCAAGAATCTTTTCAACGACAGTTGCTGAAATTAAAAAATTTTGTCCCAAGGAACGTTTCGGCTCTACCCCGAGCTCTTCTAAACGGGCTTTGGATCTCGCCCAAAGCGTGGCCTCTCCACTCATGAGAAGTCTCCAGGTTGAGAACTGGGCCGAGGGCCATCGATAGCCGCTGAGCGCTCCCCTCTCTCCAAGGCTCTAAGACCCACAATTCCAATCATCGCGGCATTGTCGGTGCAATAACGCAAAGGAGGGACTGCGAGAATCCAACCCTTCTTGTTCGCTAGAGCCTCAGCCCGACTGCGCAGTCTTGAATTTGCGCTCACTCCACCAGTCAGTACGAATCGATTTTGTTTAAATCGCTTCATTGCCAATTCTGACTTGGCCAGCAAGACATCCACGATCGCCTCTTGGTAACTCGCGCAAAGATCAGCGATATTCGCTTTGATCTCTTCCTTAGACATTCCCTCTAATAATCGTGACGCTGCCGTCTTCAGCCCTGAAAAGCTAAAATTGAGATGGTCGTCGTGGATCATGGCTCGGGGAAATGAGTACCGGTCGACGTTGCCCTGCTGGGCCCAACGATCGACTTCGACTCCGCCCGGAAAGCCCAATCCCGCCATCTTTGCAAACTTATCAAACGCTTCGCCGGCCGCGTCGTCCACCGTATGACCCAGAATTCGCATCTTGGTCCAACTTTCAACAAAGACGAGATGAGAATGGCCACCGCTGATCGCAAGAGCCAGGTAAGGGAACTCAAATCCGCTGGGCGGGGCAGATTGATCGTCGCGAAGAAAGGGCGCCAAGAGGTGGCCGTGGACATGATTCACCCCAACCCATGGCTTATTGAGAGTCATTGCGAGTGTTTTCACTGTCACGACCCCCACCAACAAGGATCCGAGAAGACCAGGCCGCGAAGTCACCACGAGACCATCAATGTCTTCCCAGGACCGTTCGGCCCT
>JAPKGD010000465.1 GCA_026648125.1 Bdellovibrionales bacterium
CCCCCGGGCGCCGCGACCCAACGCTGCGGCACAGCATAATAATCTCTAGGGATAGGTAAAAAGTCAAGTCGTCGGGCGGGGGCTGCCTCGTTAACTGGCCGTGGCTTCGCTGATTCCGCGCCCCGAGGACAGAAAAGATACTTTCAGTGCTTGAATACTCAGTCGCGATTCTTTGCTTCCATCGTCTTTGTTCAAACTAAAGGGTGAGAGTTGCGCTTCTATAAACACAAGGGAGCCTTTTTTAATGTGCTCAATGCAACTCTTCGCCTGGGGGCCAAAAACATTTACCGAATGCCAATCTGTTTGCTCTTGCCATTGATCTTCGTCATCTTTCCAGCCGCGTCGTGTGGCGACGCTTAAGCGGGTGTAGATTTGCCCATTACGGGTGGTCAGTGCCTCCGGCGAGTGGCCAACGTGGCCGAGAAGAAACACCTTGTTTAAGCTTTTCATGATTTCTCCTTTGAGAAGTGGATTGATGAAAGAGCTATGCAAGGGGAGTGCGTCGTCATGCGGCCCACATGTGCAGTGCGGCAGCTGGGCAATTCGCTCTGCGGACTTAATCGGAGCGTTAGTGCAATTGACAATCCGCACGGGTTCCCTAAAATGGGAGTTCAATTTTTTGCAACCGGGAGACCAAATTATGAAAAAACAATGGGGCGTGCTCGCGGCGGTTTGTGCAGCATTACTGGTAACTTCGGCCTGTGGAAGTAAGAAAAAGGCTGGTGACGGCTTGGCCGTTGATGGGAATCCGGATGCAGGAATTGCCTCTAAAGAAATGAATTATGATGCCATGGGAAGCGATTCGGGCACTATCGCCGGACTCTCAACGGTATTTTTTGATTACGATCAGTCTGCGATCACCACGGAATCACGCCGATTGTTGGCGCAAAATGCGGAGTGGATTAAGAATAATACGAATGTCGCCGTTCAGATTGAAGGACATTGTGATGCGCGCGGAACCGTTGAGTATAATATTGCTCTCGGAGAGCGCCGAGCGATTGCGGTAAAGAATTATTTAGTGAGCTTGGGAATTGATGGAAAGCGACTTTCTGTAATCAGCTATGGCAAAGAAAGACCAGTTGCTCAGGGTGACACAGAAGCTGCTTATTCCAAAAATCGCCGGGCCAATTTTGTTCCGGTTCCCAAGTAGGGTGACCTAAAGGGGTCAAATGATGAGACACTTGCTCTGTGTCGGCGTCCTGTTGCTGAGTGGATGCGTTGTGGCCCCTCTACCAATCGAAGAATACACCTTGGCCCGTGCGGCGGTGAGCTCGGCAAAAGATGCTGGAGCAGATCGGCTTGCTGCGGGTCTTTGGTTTCGCGCAGATGAAAATTATCGAAAGGGCCAAGCCTATTTGGCTGACCGAGACAATGAATCGGCACGACAAAGTTTTTTAAGAGCGGTTGAGTTTGCAGAAAAAGCTGAAAATGCATCACGCCTTAAAAAGTTTGAAACAGGAGAAACATTCGAATGAGTTTAATCCATCGCCTGATTTTATTCTCCATATGGATTCTATTGAACGGATGTTTGACCACCCGAGCTGAGCTTCGAGAAGTTGAACAACAGCGAACACAAGTGTCAGCGGCCCAGGAGCGGCAAGCTCAAGCGGTTGCTCGTTTGGATGAGTACGATCAGCAATTTCGTAATCTCAGTGGGCGCCTTGATGTGGCTGAAAATCAAATCGTTCAAATCAATGCAGGTCACTCAGATCGACAAAGCCAAGATATAAAAATGCGCGAAGATTTCGATGCCAAATTTAAGGCCTACGAAGAGGCTTTGAAAAAGCTCGAGCTCGAAGTCAAAAGCCTGAATGATGAATTGCGAACCTTAAAGACAAAGAAGGAAGCTCCTCCAGCGGCGAAGACGGGCTCGGCAAAGGACGCTTATGCGAATGCCGAGGCGGCCTTTGGGCGCAAGGACTGGAAGCAAGCTATTGTCGAATACGAAAACTATCGAAAGGCGGCGCCAAAAGGTAAAAGTTACCCGGCGGCCACTCTTAAAATTGGCATGTCTTTTCACGAACTCAATATGAAGGATGAGGCCAAGGCCTTTTATGAGGAAGTTCTGGCTAAGTTTCCAGAGAGCAAAGAAGCAAAAAAGGCTAGCCAGCGGCTCAAGAGCATGAAATAGAGCCGACATGGCGCATAATGTCCGCCGTGTTTTGGCGGTAGAAACCAGTTGTGATGATACCTCGGTGGCCATCGTGGCGAACGATGGAACAGTGGAGTCGTGTACTTCGGCCAACCAAGATCTGGCCCATGCCCCTTTTGGAGGAGTCGTACCAGAGGTTGCCAGTCGAAATCACACCGTCGCCGGCGCCGACGATCAGGTCGTGCTTTCCGTCACCATCCCAGTCGGCGACGGTCGGCCCCGCGTCGCCATGCCC
>JAPKGD010000466.1 GCA_026648125.1 Bdellovibrionales bacterium
GGGAATGTTGTAGTTCCAAGAGGTTAACTCTTGGGGAGCCCGATTTTCAAACCCTAACGGCTAGGTGGGACAAGTCCCCCGAACGATGGCATCAGAAACTTGGAATCTTGAATCATCAAAGGATACTGATATACTTCGGCCATGAGTATAAAGTTTATTATTACGTTAGCTTTTACTTTTTCAATCTGCTCGGCCCACAATAAAAATGCCGTTGCGGAGTTTTTTAATGGATCAGAGCGCCAGATGGAAGGCAGAACCCAATGTTTAGAAATCAAAAGGGCTTTAGGCGATATGCTTCGCCTCAATCCAATTCGGCTAAAGGCTGCTAAATATCGTGATTATGGTGGGACGCCAAATCAGTGGACAATATTAGAGCTAGTTGGAAAGTATTTTGTTCCGGTTTCATCTCCCATGCGAGAAGACGAATTTTTTCAAAGTTATCGAGAGCCTAAAGCTCGGATTGCCATTAAGAAAGTTCTCCGCGATCTGGGCGATTGCAGGCCCTGAGCCCTTACAATTTCGCATTGCCATCAGTGGTGAGCTTCGCTAAGTCTGTCTCCCATGACACGTGAAGCAAAACAGGGAGAATTGCGCGGCATTCGCATTCTCGAAAAGATGGAAAAGATGTTTAAGCGTCCCGAATCGCGAGTCGACGCTCAGAGAATCCTCAGCCGACTTACTTCCGACGCCCAGGCCTACGCGAAGCACCTGGTGATGTCTGGTCCAGGCGCCAACGCGACCGCCGCCAAAGCTTCTTTATGCGGTCCAATCTCTGAAATTTTAAGCCCCGTATGGAGAACGCGAACGCCGCAGGAGATATCAAAGCCGACACCGCCAGCGGAAACCACTCCGCCTTGGCCAGCATCAAAAGCCGCGACGCCCCCGATGGGAAAACCATAGCCCCAATGAGCATCGGGCATGGCAAAGGCGCCTTTGACGATGCCGGGAAGCCTGGCCACGTTACAAAGCTGATCATAAACTTTTTGATCCATGGCGCGTACCAACTCTTCCGAGGCATAAAGACGTGCCGGAACATTCATGGAGCCCTGCGGGGCGATTTCCCATGTGTTTTCATCGATCTTATTAAAGAGATTCAGTTCCATAGGTTTTCCATCCTAAACGTCAACAACGCACTGGGCGCACCACTGACTGCCTTCTTGCGCCACCTTCAGTTCGGTCAGCGTGGCACCCTTGACTTCCACAGCAGGGTTGTGACGGCTTACATCCAGAGGTTCGCCGCTCAAAACGGCGGTCAGGACACCGTTATGAATGGTTACCTCGTACTGGCCAAAGACCATCTGTCGCGTATCCATCTCATAGATCACGCCATTTATAAAATCTAAAAACAAAAGCTCGGGATCGCTCTCCTCGCAGCGAATTCTAACTTGCGAGGCGATTTTGACATTTGCCGGATCGGTTACAATTGCCGTTAAGGCAAGCCCAGCCGTAACAAAGGCCGCCTCCATCTTCGATCCAAATCCACGGATACCGATGTCGGCATCATGGGAAAAATGCTCCCAAGACCGTGGTGAACTTAGCGTCTCCAACCTGAGGTCCGTTCCGAAGCCAGGAACCAATTTTTATGGTTTCCAGTAGGGCCTCGTCAATAAAAAGACCCCCGAAGAACTCGGGGGCGGTGAGAAATTGCCGGGTAGATGCGCTTCGGGATTCACGCCATGGCGGGGAGGGGCTGTATTTGGGAGGCCAGCCTTCGTCGGCGGGAAATGCGTGTTTTGGATTCCCGCCGAAGGCCCTTCTCAATGGCGTGAAAGGCCGAGCGAACGGCGTTATAAAAATTGTCATCTTCCTTTACGGCAAAAAAGTCTCCGCGCACTGGGTCGGCATGCAAAAGAATTTCACAAGCGTAATACCTGTGACTGGCCGAGGCCTTCCGGTGGCCTCGGCGGCAGAGAACCTGCAAAATAAACTCCTTGCTTCGCTCAAAATTGGCCACCGTCTTGTTGGCTTCGTCAATTATGAATTTGAAATGATGATCGAATCCATCAAACCCGTTGAATGTGATTTGAGCGTGCATGTCTTACCTCCTGTGAGACGTTTTTGTTTTTCGGACTTTTACCATGACACCTTTTCGATATCGAATTGATTATCTGAATGGGACTAATTGTGAATTTCTATCAATCAATAGAAACTGTTTAAAATATCGACAGTAAAAATGATGAGATTTAGTGGCAGACCTTTTTCAGTTCCTCGCAAATGGACTGGATGAAATCTTCATGATCCTTTGGCGGATGGTCGGCATCGGCGAAGAGTGTTATGCGATGGCTCCAACTCTCTTGGAGGGGAATTTCCATAATCAGCCCGTCGCGGACTTCGTCTATAAAGCAGGGGCGAGGGAAGATTGTGGCGCCGATCCCGCGGATC
>JAPKGD010000467.1 GCA_026648125.1 Bdellovibrionales bacterium
GACGATGAAAGCCGAGAAACGGCAAAAAAGATGGGTGACGCTCTTGATTTTAACAAGCAAAAGGAAGCCTTTGAGCGGGAATTTATTGTTCGAGCCTTAAAGACTTTTAAGGGACGTATCAATCAGACGGCTCTACACGCCAATATCCCTAAAAAGACTTTGCTCAGAAAGATTGAGAAATACGGTATTAATGCCAAAGATTTCTCGGACTAGGCTTTGTCATCTGACTTTTAACCTTGTCAGATTTTGACAGAATGAGCCCTCACCTGAGGGTGGCTGTGGACAACTCTGTTGAAAGGCCGTGGACTCATTTGACGGTCCCTGACCTGTCAATAAAAGTTCAATATTCAAGGGAAATTTTTTTAAAAGCAGTGAGGAATTCCAACGCAATTATCTAAATGTCGTTGCCGACTATTTTCCTCCGCCTTAGTCTCATTCATTCATGGTGACATCAGGAAATCTGCCTCCACAGGCATACACACGGGAAGTGTTGATAAAGGCCTACGAGTGGCTTGCCCAACAGCCTCTGCCGGTGCGCGAACGCGCAACCACCGCAGATTCACTCGTCGCACTTTATCTTCAGGCCAAGAGAAAAATTCAAGGTGATGATGGTCTCCGCACCCATTGGGAGCAGCCACCGTCCCAGGCCAGTGTAGATGCCTTTAAGGCGGATCTGAGGTCTCTTGCAGAAGGTCTTCGCCAGTTCGACGACCCTTTTGCCGCCCCACCCACACCCGCTCCCGTTCAGACACCCACGGCTAGCGTTGCTTCCCCGCAGCCTGGGTTTGGACCGGAACGTTTAGCTCCTCCGCCAACCTCAGCCACCTTGGGCCCCGGCCCCATGGTCGAACCCCAGTGGCCTCAGCCCGCTCGCACCCCGCAAGCGTCTCAGGCGCCTACTGCCCGGAAGATCATGAGCGACGATCTTTTTGAACTCGATGAGAAAACAAGGGCTTGGGCGAAGGAAGTCCAAACGCGGCTTAATTTAAGCACAGAATCGGACGCCTTGAGAGCACTCATCGCGATTGGCTATGAGCGCTTACGCGACCTCCTCCCCCGCCCTTGACAGCCTCCATTGGGCTTCAATAGGGTGACCCGATCATTTGGCTCTTACGAGAGGGATTTAGAACCATGGCAGACGATCTAGCATCCAAGTACAAGGATACGGTTGCACTCCCGGTAACAGACTTTCCCATGAAGGCAAATCTGCCACAGACGGAGCCGAAAAGAATTGAAGATTGGCTGAAGAAAGACATCTACAAAAAAATGTTCAGTCGAAATGAGGGCAAAGCCAAATTTGTGATGCCCGATGGCCCCCCATATGCCAACGGCAATATTCACGTCGGTCACGTTCTTAACAAAGTTCTCAAAGACATCATCATCAAGTATCGCAATATGGCCGGACAGGCCGCTGCCTTCATTCCTGGATGGGACTGTCATGGACTTCCCATTGAACTCAATGTGATGAAACAGTTGGGCCCCAAGCGCTCAACCACTTCTGATGAGGAAGTTAGATCTCTCTGTCGCAAAGAAGCGCTCACCTGGGTTGAGAAGCAGCGCCTGCAGTTTCAGCGTTTAGGAGTACTTGCGGACTGGGAAAATCCTTACCTCACTTTAGCGCCCGATTATGAAGCCGACGAGATACGTGTTCTTGCTGACATTCTGGATCATGGGCTTCTCACCCGCGGTGAAAAGCCAGTCTTTTGGGATCCCGCTCTACAAACGGCATTGGCGGCCTCTGAAGTTGAATATAAGTCGCATAAAAGCCCTTCGATTTATGTCGCATTTGACCTGACTGAACCAAGCAAGAAGAAATTGGGATTGGATGCAGAAAAAGTAAGTTTGGTCATATGGACAACCACTCCATGGACCCTTCCGGCCAACTACGGAATATCGCTACATCCGGATTTTGAATACGGAGTCTTTAAAGCTGATGACCGTCAGGTGATCATTGCCGAGGAGCTCAAAGAGGCTTTTGAAAAGGAAACGGGACGTTCGCTGAATAAACTGAAATCCTTTAAGGGCTCTGAATTGGAGCGCCTTGAGGCACAACATCCCTTTTTCAACCGGACCTCTCTGGTAGTACTTGGAGAACACGTGACCCTCGAGGCGGGAACGGGCTGCGTACATACAGCCCCTGGACATGGTGCGGACGACTATGTGGTGGGAATGAAATACGGCCTTCCCGTCAAATCGCCCGTTGATGAAGCTGGGCGCTTCACTGACGATTTTCCTGAGCACAAGGGCGTAAGCATTTGGGAAGGAAACAAATTGATCGTTGAGAAACTGAAAAGCTCGGGTCATCTATTGGGCTTTTCTGAGATTGAACACCAGTACCCTTATGGACCACGCTCAAAAAAGCCTCTGATATTTAGAG
>JAPKGD010000468.1 GCA_026648125.1 Bdellovibrionales bacterium
CTCCAAAAGTCAATTTGCAAACCGTTCAGCCCCCATCGAGTTCTACCCTCTATTATGAAGAGGGCACAAACGAGGGTGAGCTTGAGAAGGTGACGGATGAACTGATTAATCAAGCCTACCGCCTCACTCAACAGTTTAAGACGAGCAAGCGCCGTGGTGAGCTTTGGTTGCGACTTGCTGAACTTTACGTGGAAAAATCTCGTCTCATCGAATACCGGATTCAACTCGAATATGATCAGGCTCTGCAAAAGTATCACTCGGGACAATCTAAGAAACAACCCAAGCTCGATCTGTCGGCTTCTCAAGATTACAACAAAAAGGCGATTCAACTTTATGAATGGTTCTTGAGGGATTTCCCCAAAGATCCCAAAGTCGATCAGGCCCTGTTCTTTCTTGGTTACAATTATTTCGAGCTCGGGGATGTAAAAAAGGGCAAGTCTTATTATGAACAGCTCACCAAGCAGTTTCCAAAGAGCCCCTATATTGACGAAAGTAATTTTGCTTTAGGCGAGTACTACTTTGAATTGGAGCGTTGGAAAGATGCTTTATTCTATTATTCGAAAGTCGCCGCTAATAAGCGCGCTCGCCTCTATTCATTTGCGCTCTACAAAATGGCTTGGAGTCAGTACAAGTCCGGAGCTGTTAAAGATGGGTTGGCGTCGCTCGAGCGAGTTATAAGGGCAGGACGCGTGGCCAAAGGCTCTAAAGACGACACGGCAGGTGGTGTAAGTCGAATTCGTCTTGCCACAGAGGCCATGAAGGACCTCGTCGTGTTTTATGCTGAAGTGGGGTCTCCAAAGGGTGCTCGAGATTATTTTGAAAAAGTCGCCGGTGAAAAAAACGCATTCAATCTGACGGAGAAGCTCGCTTATTACTATGCGGATACCGGAAATCGGGCAGGAGCTAAGGCGCTGTTTGAAGAGATCATTGAACTCAAGCCCAATGCGCCAAAGGCCTATGATTACCAGTATCAAATTGTCAGCATGTTCGCTGCTTCAGGAAATAATCAGGTATTCAAAGAGGAACTTTATCAGTGGATTTCCACTTATGGTCCAGACAGCCTATGGTTTGAGGCGAACAAAAAGAACCAGGAGTTGGTGGCGAAGGCCACCCAATTGATCGAAACAACTTTGCGGAATTACATTCTTCAACAGCACCAAACTGCTCAAAATTCGAGGGCCGAATACTCTCAGAAGATGGCTAGGAGTGGATACGAGCTCTATTTTAATACCTTTAAGGAGTCGAGCAAGCTCGATGAAATGCATTTCTTTTATGCGGAACTCCTTTTTGATTCGGGAGATTTTGAGCGGGCGGCCTACCATTACTCTTGGGTGGGTTCAAATGCTCCGAAGAGTAAATACTTTGAGAGATCTCTCCTCAACGCTGTTTTGGCATTGGAAAAGAAGTTGCCTAATAGCGAACAAATTAAAAAGATTGTTGGTAGCACAAACGAGCCGGTTGAGTTTGATAAAATCTTAAAGAATTTTGAAAAGGCAGCTCTTGCTTATGTAGATTCGGTCCCCAAGGGCGAGAATGTTGTTCCCATTCGCTACAAGCTCGGATCCCTTTACTATTATTTTAACCAGTTCGACCGAGCGCTTAAGATATTTGATGACATTATCGTCAATCATCCAAAAACCCAGTATGCGGAATTTGCCGCTAACCTGACCTTAGATATCTATAACTTAAAGAATGATTACGAAGGCCTTGAAGCGGCGGGAAAGAAAATTTTGGCGAATCCGGATTTGGCGGGCTCTGCTGTTGGAGCCCAAGTTCGCAATATCTTACAGCGAGCCTCATTCAAAAAGGCTCAGGATTTAGAAACAACCAAAGATTTTCTTAAAAGCGCCGAAGCTTATGAAGGGTTTGCAAGGGCAAATGGCGCGTCAGACCTTGCTTTGACGGCCTATTACAATTCGGCAGTAAATTATGAGAGGGCCGGCGATTTATTTAAAGCGTTGGGCATGTATGCAGTGGTTCTTGCTTCAAAGGGCGACAAAAATGCAGGCCTAAAGAAAAATGCAAGCCGATTTGCCGCAAGCCTCTACGAGAAAACCGGTCAATACGCCAAGGCTGCAGAGGCATTTGAGGCCTATGCGCGAGGTAATGAAAAAGATAAAGAGGCCGTCAATTTCTACTTCAATGCCGCAGTTATTCGCGATGGAATGAATTTCTATCAGTCGGCCTTGAATAACTACCAAAAATATTTTGATCTTAGTCGTAACCGTGACCTGTTCCACGGCGTACCGGTCGCCGCGGCGAGCGACACGCTCGCGTTGCGCGTGCACCTGCTCGTGGCGATCTCCGCTTACAGCCTGCTGACGATCGCCGCGATGCACGGCCTGCTGATGGCGTCGATGGACCGCCACC